>CADBRB010000224.1 GCA_902796955.1 uncultured Ruminococcus sp. | reverse complement strand
GCATAACGGTCATGTGTACCTTTTAAATAAAATGCGTGAAAACGGAGCAACCCATATAATTGCCGTTATGAGCGGTAATTTTACACAGCGAGGTGAACCTGCGGTATTATCAAAATGGGCGCGTACCAAGGCTGCACTGAAGTGCGGAGCAGATGTTGTAATCGAACTGCCTCTGCACTGCTCTGTTTCATCTGCGGAGCGATTCGCTCTGGGTGGCGTGCATATTCTGAACTCGTTGGGATGTGTTGACGAGCTGTTTTTCGGTGCAGAATGTGAAGATATTACAAAGCTACTCAGTATTTCTGAGTTTTTAGAGTCAAACGAAGCCATAGAAAAGATAAAAAATAACATGAAAGGCGGCATAAATTATCCCGTAGCAATCGAAAAGGCTGTAGAATCCGCAATGGGAACGGAATTGGCAGAGATTATAAAAACCCCTAACAACATTCTGGCAATAGAGTATATAAAAGCTCTTAAACGCTGTTCAAGCTCTATAGCTCCAAAAAGTATAGCGAGAATTGGTCCAGAGCATGACAGCGGCATAACGTGGAATAAATTTGCGAGTGCATCATTCATACGTTCAAGCTTAATTAAAGGATGGGATTTTTCGGAATTTATTCCTGATGAATGTAACACAATAATCAAACGTGAGCTTGCACTTGCAAGAGCGCCTGTAGATATAAAAAATATAGAGCGTGCCACTATCATAAAGCTGAGAACTATGAGTACGGACGAAATCAAAACTCTGCCCGACGTTGCCGAAGGCATAGAGAATCGCATTAAACAGGCATCTGATGAATTTTCAAGCTATAATGAAATTGCTGATGCGGTAAAGACAAAACGCTACACTCACGCCAGAATACGGCGAATACTTCTATGTGCCTTGCTGGGTATCACAAGCGAAATGCAAAGCATTTTACCCGAATATATACGCATATTGGGCTTCAACTCAAACGGCAAGGCAGTTCTGTCGGCAATCAACAAAAACTGCCCCTACCCTATTATAACAAGACCTGCTCAGGAAATAAGGCTGTTGGATGACACTCAAAAAAGTTTATTGACAAAGGAGATAATCTCCGGCAACATTTACAATGCAATGATGCCGAAGATAAATAAAGGCTTTGATGACTATACTATTGGATGCATAGTACAAAAACAATAAATCCGCTAAAGCTAAAATAAAAAGACTACCGCAACAGTTACGTACTGCCGCAGTAGTCTTTTTTTGTCTTATTTTATAAAAACAACTTACCGGTTGTTATCCACATAAATTCAAAGATGCTGTATCATACCGGATGGATAAGATTTTCCTTATCAAAGTGCTTTTCATCTATGCCGTACTTTTTATTCTTACGCTTTTCAAAAAAGTCCACAGCAACCTTCGGGAACTGAGCATAAGAAAGAACATCCTCCTCCTGCTCTATCCACTGGGCGGCCTCTTCACGGAGCTTATCGAGTTCAGGTTCAAGTAAATCAGCCGGTCTGCAGGTTATAGCAGGCTCGTCACCTATGATTCTCTTTCTGAATTCAGGGTCAATCGGCATAGGCGTTGTGCCGTATTTGCCTGCCACAAGGCCCTTAAATTCATTGGTACACATCTTGTATCTTTCACCTGTAATAACATTGTAAACCGCCTGTGTGCCTACAATTTGAGAGGTCGGAGTTACAAGCGGAGGATAGCCTGCGTCCTTACGCACACGCGGTACCTCCTGAAGCACCTCAGTCAGCTTATCCTCTTTGCCGGCCTGCTTAAGCTGAGAAAGAAGATTTGACAGCATACCTCCCGGTACCTGATATATAAGAGCGTTGGCATCAACCGCAAGCATTTTCGGATCAAGCAATCCGCTTGATATGTACTTTTGCCTGAGCTTCATGAAGTAATCTCTTATCTCGGAAAGCTGAACAAGGTCAAGCCCCGTATCATATTCGGTATCCTTTAAAGCTGCAACCATGGACTCCGTAGGAGCATGAGATGTTCCGAGCGCAAGAGGTGACATAGCTGTATCTATCACATCGGCTCCCGATTCGATTCCTTTTAACAGGCACATTGAAGCAAGACCGGACGTGTAGTGCGTATGAAGCTGCAGTGGCAAATCAACTGCGGATTTTATCGCCTTTACAAGCCTCTCGGTTTCATACGGGGTAAGCAGAGCCGCCATGTCTTTAATACAAATTGAATCAGCACCGGCGTCCGCAATCCTCTTAGCATACTCAACATAATAATCCGTTGTAAAAACAGGACCCGTTGTATATGAAATTGCAACCTGAGCATGAGCTTTTTCCTTTTTAGCCGCTTTTATTGCAACCTGAAGGTTCTTAATATCATTGAGTGCGTCAAAAATTCTGATTATATCTATACCGTTTGCAACAGAGCGCTGTACAAAATACTCAAGCACATCATCGGCGTAATGACGGTATCCGAGCATATTCTGTCCTCTGAACAGCATTTGAAGCTTTGTATTCGGGCAGTGCTTGCGAATTATGCGAAGTCTTTCCCACGGATCCTCATTTAAGAATCTCAAGCATGAATCAAACGTTGCGCCGCCCCAGCATTCAAGTGAATAAAATCCTACCTTGTCCAGCTTTTCAAGTATCGGGAGCATATCCTCAGTGGACATTCTGGTAGCTATAAGCGATTGGTGCGCATCACGAAGCACCGTTTCCGTTATCAATATTTTTTTAGCCATAATGTTATTCCATTCCCTTCACATTATGATAAATCAAGCAAGCGTAAGTATTACCGTACCTGAATTTACGGCTTCACCCTTAGATACGTTTACACCGGATACGGTTGCATCCTTTGGCGAAACTATCTCATTTTCCATTTTCATGGCCTCTAAAATAACAAGGACTTCTCCCTTTTTAACCTTTTGCCCTGCCTTAACATTTATTGCAAGAATTGTACCCGGCATAGGTGATTTCAAGGGTTCTCCTTCTGTAGCGGATGCTGACTTGGGAGCAGCTGCAGGTGCCGGCGCAGGCTTTACTGCGGCGGGAGCGGCAACAACAGCAGGAGCTGCGCTTTCGCCCAATTCTTCCACTTGTACGTCATAAGCGGTACCGTTTACTGTAATTCTGAGATTTTTCATAATAAATATCCTTTCGTAAATGGATTTGTTCTATTTTTTATTATATAAAATAAAGTGTTTTATGCATCTTTAGAAATTACATCTGTGAATTTCCGTGTTTTCTCGGCAATGTTGAAACCCTCTTCGAGGCGAGCATTTCAATGTAAGCAATCAGTCTGCATCTGGTTTGTGACGGCTCAATAACATCTTGAACATATCCATTTGCGGCCGCCTTTAAAACGCTTGCTTCGGTTTCTCTGTATTCATCGGCAAGCTTTGCCCTGTCTGCAATCGGGTCGGCAGAGCCCTTAAGCCTGTCGCTCCAAAGCATAGCCGATGCAGTAACTGGGTTGAGCGCATGAACAGCACCGGTATACCATGCAATCGTAACATCGGCGTTTGCACCCTTGCCTGCTACGGCAACATAATATGCACCGTAGGCCTGACCGTAAATTACAGTTATTTTTGCAGTTGTCGCCTCAGCATATGCCGAAGCAAGCTTAGCCGCATCTTTAAGCGTGGAAAAGCCCTCGCTGTTTGCAAATGTGATTACCGGAATCGAGAAGCTGTCGCAAAATCGGATAAATCTTGCCGCTTTAGAGCATGAATCAGAGTCAAGCTTTGCTCCGCAGGAAGCTATGATTCCCGAAGCATAACCACCTATTCTGGCAAAACCAACTTTAACTGCCGTTCCAAATGCTTTTTGCAGTTCAATAAAACTGCCGTTGTCGGCAACCGAGCTGATGATTTCTTGTGAGATATCATCTCCGCCGATTGCTTTTTCAGCTAAAGCGTCAATAGCATCTCCCGAAAGCTTAGCTTCAACGCTCTCAGCCGCCGGTGAAACGCTAAGGTTGTTGGACGGAAGCATCATAAGCACTTCCTTAGCCCTACTAATGGCTTCATCATCATTTTGGGCGGTTATATGGCTTATACCGTTAATTTCATTTTCCTCGAAGCCGCCGTGCATACCGTCCGTTTCAAGAGAAAGCTGTGCGCTTTCAGAAACAATCACTACGTCTGCAGATACGGCAATCATCGCACCTGCGCCAAAGCACGGACCAAGCACAACAGATATTTGAGGCACTACACCCGTTATATTGCTTGTCATGTTGAGCAAATCGCCGTATGCTCCGAG
>CADBRB010000223.1 GCA_902796955.1 uncultured Ruminococcus sp. | reverse complement strand
GGCTTTGATATGCTTTTGGGCTTTATCAGCGGTATGTGCGCCGGCAACTATGATATCACGGATATTTTGGTTGATTCCACTTTTAAAATCACGGGAAAAGATATGGAGAAATTCAAGCTCTTTATTCACAGCCTGAATTTGCTGGCAAGATCATCGGATGTCAAGATAACTCTGCTTATCTCTGCGGATGAATCCGAGCTTCCGGAGGATCTTGATTTGGATATAGTCAAGATTTAATCTGCATAGGCAAGTTTAATATTGGTTTTGGCTTGTGAGCAAACCCTGAGAATATATGGGGACTTGATACAAGTATTTAAACTGTTGAGAACAGGGATGCTCTATAAGAGTGTCCCTGTGTTTTTATAACTAATTCCATATACGTTGATGTGGTTGAAATGGGGGTCTTACAAATGGCATTTTGTACAGAATGTGGAAAAGAAATACAAAACGATTCAAAATTCTGCCCGTTTTGCGGCGCAAAGCTGAATAACTTTATACCTGTTGAAGAACTGTCGGCTCAAAGCGATGAAGCAGTTGAAAATCCTGTGACGACGCAGAATGATATCCAAACAGAAGATGCTGTTATATATGTTGGAGAAACGGTATCAAATACAGATAAAAACAGCACGCAGGCAGATGACAGCACCGTTGCGACGGGTGAAGCGTCAGCAGAACAGAATGAATATACATCTACTGCCGTTGAAGCCGTACAGGCTGTTGAAACGGAACAACAAAACAATGTAATTGAGGAGTTCGTTGAGGAAAAGCCGGGTAACGAAAGCAGTGCGGAGAATTTGTCAGCGAATACTGCCGATATAAAAGCGGAATGTGCTTTAAATGAAGTCAACGGCACAGTTGCAGGTCAACTGCCGGTACAGCCTCAGCAGTCAGCTATCGCAGAACCTTCGGTAACTCAAACCGCAATGCCGGTATACAGTACAGGTGCGGCCGATAACGGATTTAACACAGGGAACGGCGGAAACGAAAAGCGCAGTTTTACGTTTTTCTGTGTGCAGGATAATTGCGAAAGCTTTGATAAAGCCGATATAAACGAGAATAAAGTACTCTCGGCTTTTTCATACCTTCCGCCGCTCTTCTTTTTGCCGTTAGTGTGTAAAAAGGAGTCCAGATTTGCTCGTTTTCACGCAAATCAAAGCTTGCTTTTGACAATCACTGCCGCAGTTTGGTCGATATTGAATATAATTCTTTCGGTTATTATAAAGGCAAATTTCCATACAGCAACGTATTGGGGTTATACGCAACTGAGTACCTTTGGTGCTATACTTACCGCACTTGTATGGAGTGTCGAGATAATCGGTGTAGTAACGCTGTTTTATCTCGGACTTATAGATACCATGAACGGCAGAGCGAAAAAACTGCCGATTATAGGAAGCTTTAATTTACTTTATAAATAATCTGATAAAGCTGAATAAAAGCTGTTTCAGGTATAAATAGGCAAGTCATTTTTCAGGTGACTTGCCTAAGTTTTTGTATTAAATTAGTTGCAGTCTTTACTTGTACTATATACAGACTGTATTTAGCGATGTTTGGTTTTTCTGCATTTTGTGTATAGATGTTCTAACTTTGGCATATGTAGAAAATCATAGCAGCTTTTTTTATAAATTTTTATTCCAAAATTTGTAAATGATTTAAAAATATACTGATTGTATATTAAAATTTGCGTTTATCTTATAAAAAACAGAGAAATTCGGATTTAGTATCTTAATAGTTCGTACATAATCTTTTGGTGTATTTTATTAGAAAAATTCAACTTTCCTGTGATTATTTTATATTATAGTAGGAATTATCTTGTAAAAGGTCATCTGATGTTGACATTAAGTAAGTTTGAGATTAAAATTACTTTGAATTAAATAAGTTAAATTTCAAGGCGGGGAATAGATATGGAGTATGAAAGAATTGAACACACTTTTTCGCCTGTATGTTTTGATAACAGTAAAGTACTTATACTTGGTACTATGCCATCCCCGAAATCACGTGAAAACGGATTTTATTATTCGCATCCGCAAAACAGATTTTGGCCGGTGCTTGCCGAGGTTTTGAATGAGGATAAGCCGATAACCGAGAATGAGAAAATATCACTGCTCAAGCGCAACAGGATTGCGCTTTGGGATGTGTTAAAGTCATGCGATATTTGCGGTGCGTCCGATTCCTCAATAAAGAATGCAGAAGTCAACGACATTGAAAGCCTGATTAAAAACAGCAGTATAAGAGCGATTTTTACCACAGGCTCAAGAGCATATGCGCTCTATTGCAAATACTGTGAAACGCAGACAGGCATACGAGCCATACCTCTGCCGAGTACAAGCCCTGCCAATGCACGTATGAAAACTGCGGAGCTTGTAATAGAGTACAAAAGGATTTTGGAATTTATTGTATAGAATAGTTGTGAAAGGAGAACGGTATACGCATACCGTGTGTATTGTCTATGAGCGATAAAAAAATCAGCGTCGGCATAGATATCGGCTCGACAACTGCAAAAATAGTCGTGACCGCCGACGAAAAAATAGTATATGAAAAATACGAAAGACATCTTTCTCAGGTGCGCCAAAAAACCCTTGAGCTTCTTAACGGGGCGAAGGACAGCATAGGGGATAACAGATTTACGGTCGCAATATCCGGCTCTGCGGGGCTTGGCATGGCGCAGCACGCCAATATCCCGTTTGTTCAGGAGGTTTTCGCTACTTCAGAAACCGTGAAAAAATATCAGCCCGATACATCCGTAGTTGTGGAGCTTGGCGGAGAGGACGCAAAAATCATCTTTTTTGAAGGTGGACTTGACCAGCGAATGAACGGTACGTGCGCAGGCGGTACAGGTGCTTTTATAGATCAAATGGCAACCCTCTTGAACGTGACGGTTGAGGAGATGGATGAAATGAGCCTTAAATCAACAAGACTTTATCCCATAGCTTCACGTTGCGGCGTTTTTGCAAAGACAGACATTCAGCCGCTGTTGAATCAGGGTGCAATAAAGGAGGATATATCTGCAAGCATCTATCAGGCGGTTGTAAATCAGACGATTGCAGGGCTTGCGCAGGGCAGAAGAATTGAGGGTACGGTGCTGTTTTTAGGTGGACCTCTGCATTATTGTCTCGGACTCAGAAAGCGTTTTGTGGAAACGCTCAAGCTGGACGGAAATCATGCGATATTCCCTGATTACGCACTTTTTGCGGTTGCGCTGGGAGCTTCGATTTATGCGGCAAAGAGCAAGAATTATTATACATACGGTGAGCTTGCCGACGCTATAAAACAGAGTATCGGCGCAGTTTCTACAGATAACAGAATGCCGCCGCTTTTTGCAAGCAGAGAGGAATACGATGAGTTTGTGGAACGTCATAAAAAAGCGGACGTTGAATATGCCGATATCAACGAGTACACAGGGAGCGCATGGCTCGGTATCGACTGCGGAAGCACAACGACAAAGCTTGTTTTGCTCTCACATGATAAAAAGATACTTTACAGCTACTACAGCTCTAACAAGGGCAATCCCGTGGAGATAATAAGGGAACAGCTTTTGACGCTGTACAATAAGTGCGGAGATAGAATAAAAATCTGCGGAAGCGCAGTTACAGGTTACGGTGAGGAGCTTATAAAGCACGCATTCGGCGTTGACGTGGGCGTTGTGGAAACAATAGCGCATTATACTGCCGCCAAGTATTTTAGAAGTAATGTGGATTTTATTCTTGATATCGGAGGTCAGGATATAAAATGCTTTAAAATTCGCAACGGTGCTATAGACAGCATTATGCTCAATGAGGCTTGCTCATCCGGATGCGGCTCTTTTATAGAAACATTCGCAAAATCCATGGGGTACACCATTGAAGATTTTTCACAAAAGGGACTTTTCAGTACGGCTCCCGTGAATTTGGGAAGCAGATGTACGGTGTTTATGCATTCATCGGTAAAGCAATCTCAAAAGGACTGCGCAACGGTGGACGATATATCGGCAGGACTTTCCGCC
>CADBRB010000222.1 GCA_902796955.1 uncultured Ruminococcus sp. | reverse complement strand
TTACGAAGGCTGGACTTACATATACGGTGCTTGCAGCTATGGCTATGTAGACTGCTCGGGACTTATTTACTTATATAACCATGTCGGAGGTGTGCGTGCCGATATGCTTGCCTGCTCTCCTGAATGGGGCTACGTTTCCAACGGAATACCCCGCATACACGGTTTGGGTCTTCACTCACCCGGCCACGTGGGCGTATATGTGGGCAGCGGCATGGGCGTCGACGCCAGAAACGAATACTACGGCGTTTGCTATTCCGAGGCTACATCTTCAAGGTGGAACGAATGGTTCAAGGTTAGCGGCGTCAGCTATCCCAACAACGGATGGGTAAAGTTCAATGGAAATGCTTTCTATTATGAGGACGGAGAGTACCTTGTAAATACTTCAAGAATAATCGACGGTGAAAAGTACACTTTCGGCTGGAGCGGTGCGGCAAATAAAGAGCCTGACAGCAGTGCATATCTTGTTACCGATTATTCATCCAGCACTGTACGCCAGACGGTAAGCTCGTCAAGCTCATCGAGCAGTTCCTCTTCTTCTTCGAGCAGTTATACATATACATATGACGATTCCCTTTCGGTAGGCTCCAGCGGCGAAAGCGTTACTAAGCTTCAAAACAGACTTATCGAGCTTGGCTATTTTGACGATGCTGCAACAGGTTATTACGGTGACATGACTAAGCAGTGCGTTATGGACTTCCAGAAAATTGCCGGCTTAACTGTAACGGGTAAGGCTGATTCTACTACAAGAGATACGCTTTATTCTTCATCTGCACCGGAAAAGGTTAAGACATACAGAATAGGCGACACCAGCAACGACATTATAAAGATACAGAAGAAGCTTAAATCATTGCAATACTTCTACGAGGACGCAACAGGCTACTACGGCGATATAACGGCAGTTGCGGTTAAACAGTTCCAGGCAGATAACGACCTTAAAGCAACCGGCAGAGCTGATAAGGATACACAAAAGGCTTTGTTTGCTTCAGGCGTAAAAAGAAACCCGAATGCAGGTTCAATCAGCTTTGGTATGATAGGTGAAATGGTAGGCTCCATGAAAAAGCGTCTGATAGAGCTTAGATATGTAGATTCTTTTACCCTCTCGGAAGAGTACGGAATCAACATTTTCGATAAAGAAACATTGAAGGCGCTCAACCGCTATCAGGTAAGAGCAGGATTGGAAAAATCAAAAATGATTACCGAAGATCAGCTTGAGGTTTTGTATTCGGATGATGCCGTTAAGGCGAAGAATTATTATAATCTCAAAAAAGGTTACACCGGCAATGACGTTGCAGAGCTTCAAAGTAAATTACATTCACTTGGATATTTCGACTCCGATGACGGATTTAACGGTAATTTCGGAGAAATTACCGAAGATGCCGTTAAGAGGCTTCAAAGAGATTTGGGCTTAAAGGTAAACGGTATAGCTACCAAATCGGTAATAGAAGCTATTGATACCGAGATTTCAAGGCAGGAGGCTACTGTAGGTAAAGATGTTCTTTTAACTACACATCAGGTTACAACAACAGCTCTTTCCAATGCACGTTCCGAGTCTTCATTTGAGGTTGTATATCTCAACTCTAAAGACGGTACTGCCCAGCAGGTTGCATGGTTTATACTGCTTCTCACATTCTTTGCTGTTTGCGTTGTATTTGTAAATTGCCTTAAAAATGGTTTTACAATTAACAGAATGATTAACAAAAAATACTACAAGCTTGTAGTTGAATAAAAAGATTCAAGCCGCCCGAACGGTTATCGGGCGGCTTTTTTTGATTTTTATGCGCCTTATGCCGGCGCAGGGCGAAGCGCACACCAACGTTGCGTAATAGGTTATCTCTGCTGTAGGCAGAAGCACCGACCGAGCCGGCAGGTGAGAAGGTGGCACAGCTCCGCCGTGAAGGAAGGAGTAGCACCTTGGCTCTCACTTCGGGAGAGCTGTCACCGCAGGTGACTGAGAGGGCAAGGATAAACTTTAACCGCAGGAAACAAAGCTGATATTTACAACAATTTTGTGTGCAAAGTGGTTGCTGAGTTTTATGCCAACATCTTATTATTGAGTTTTATCAGAAATCTGTATCATTCTGATTTTATATCTATCACAACAAATTCAGACGCCGTACCTGTTTTAAAAGGTATGGCCCAACCGGATATGCCGGAGGTCACTACAAAAGTCGTATTGCCACGTTTTTCTGTACCATAAATGCGGTCGTTGGCTTTTAATAAAAGACCTATCGGTCCCGCCGGGAACAGATGTCCGCCGTGAGTATGCCCCGACATAACAAGGTCTACGTCAGCAGCCGCCTCGTTGGCATAATCATTTGGTTGATGATCAAGCACTATAGAATACTTTTCGTTGTCCAAATCAGCCGTAAGCTCGTCCATGCCTAAACGGTTTGGCGTATAAGCGTCCTTGCGGCCTATGATGTAGAACAAATCGTTTATCAATACGCTTTCGTCCTCAAGAATGGTCACATTATTCTTGGTTAGCTCATCTCTGAGCTGTTTAGAACTGAAATTACGGTAATTATAATAGCCGTTATCATGGTTGCCGTACACAAAATATACACCGTAGGTTGTTTTTAACTCTCCGAGTGCCTTGCAGGATTCTATCATATCGTTTACATCAGTATCGTCATCAACAAAGTCACCTACTATCGTTACGATGTCGGGATTTGTTTTTTGTACACGCTTCATCTGCTCAGCAAAATCATTTCCGTCGAGAGTAATTCCCAAATGAGAATCAGCAATCTCGACTATACGCAGACGCTCTGCACCGATTGATTTAGATGTGTAAAATGTATAATCCGTTTGAAAAACATGGTGCGCCATATACCAGCCTATACTCAGGTAAATAACCGTAAACATAATTGCGCCGGCAGATTGATAATCGTAACTGAATTGTTTTTTTGAAACCTTGCGAATAATAAAAGCAATAAAATCAAAAATCAGAAAAGCCAAAAACAGATGTATCATTACAATTACCGCTGTAGGCAGATTAATCAAATAAAAGCATGAGATAACAAGGAGCGGACAAAGCGATAATAACCACGAAATGAGCTTGTGCTTCTTCCCTATTTTTTTAATAAATGAAAAGCTGTGAAATCTAAAAACTATATAAACTATGCTGACTATTGCCAAGATGATTGCAACAAGAAAAATCGTTTGCCACATATAATCGCCTCCAAAAATCTATTATAAAACTTACTTCGTATTATTCGACTGCTCTTTCCCTTTAATTCTGCGAAAAATGAATATCAAAACTATCCAAATGAAAATTGCGGCAATAAATGCGGCAAGGTAAATGTTTGCATTGGGTATAAAGGATTCCATGCCGTCATCGCCGATAATCTTCTCTGCATTACGCAAAACCAAAG
>CADBRB010000221.1 GCA_902796955.1 uncultured Ruminococcus sp. | reverse complement strand
TTAAGTTTAACCTTTTTTATTATAGACTGTATTCCAAAATAGATAAGCGCCCCTATAAGCACACCTGTTGTATTGGTTATCAAATCGTCAATGTCGCTACTTCTCTCATAGAACAGCAATTGTGAAATCTCTATGATTAACGAGTATCCGAAACCTGCAAACACAACTTTACCCACATTATTGAGCTTTTTAAAACAAAAGGGCCAAAAAATCCCGACTGGAATGAACATCGTTATATTTCCTAACAAATTGAGCTTCCAACCGTCATAGATATCAAACAGGTGAACAACGGGCGTAAGCTTGAGCCAAAACGGGAATATCCTTTCGGCATTGAAGTGCAAAAGACCTATGTGACCGTCCTCAAGGTGCCACGGGAAGTACACTATCCTTGCTATAACAACAATACAAATGTACACCGTGAGCAGTTCACATTCACGCTTCAGATGTATTCCTTTATTTTTAAGAATAACAGCCATGCGTAATAAAATCCAGATAACCGTTACTGTTATAAAAACCTGTGTGTACGATATACTCAGCATGATTATTTACCCCCTATAAACTTACTGTAAATATCTGCATTGTGCTGTTCACACGACGATAAATCATACGCATAAAAAGCCACGCCATCCACGAACGGAATAATATGAATCCGCACCGTTATGGAAGGTGAAAACGGCCCCGTAGCGTCTTTCGCAGAATAGGGCTCCACCCTGTTTTCTTATTTCATCGGGAGTGGATATCCACGAGGATGTTTTTAAATCAAATTCACCAAGCGTTTGCAGCCTGCGATAAAGCTCTTCCGTCAAAAGCTCAACGCCGATTTCCTGCGCCTGCTGTACGGCACTTCCCTTCGGCGGGTTTTTAGTCCGCTTACGCAGAGCTTCGTCATCGTAGCAAAGGCTTCTGTGCCCAGACGGTGTTTCCCCTGAACAATCACAAAACAGCAGTTTTCCGTCATCGCAAAGCCCTATTACATCAGGCTCACCCCCGCTATCCTCCATACGCTTAAGAGTATCGAGGGCATCAGGATTATCATTCAGGCGTTTTTCAACATCCTCCCACTTGATATCAGTATGACGTTCCATGTTTTCATTAAATCTTTTTTTCAATAATTCAAGCATAACGATTCCCCCTTTTGTTAATCTCGTTACGTTCGGTATTACATAAACGCCGTTCTCTCTTTTGTATTGATTATACCAAAATACTATAGTTTATTCAATAGCTTTGAAAATAGATTTCTTAATTTTATAAAAACAACAAAAGCGTTATCTGCCTATTGACAAATACATCTGCTATGTGTATAATAACTTACGTTGCGCAACATATGTTGTGACTAAGTGAACAAAGACATAAAAATTATACTTCATTTAAAAGAGGCTAAATAAATGGAAAACATAATAAATATCGAACACCTGAATAAGTCATACGGCTATTTAAAGGCTGTAAACGACTTGTCGTTCAGGGTAAAGCGGGGCGAATTGTTCGCATTTCTGGGTGTAAACGGTGCAGGCAAATCTACCACTATTTCAATGATTTGCGGTCAGCTGAAAAAGGACAGCGGAAATATCATCGTCTGTGGCGAAAATATCGAAAACAGCTTCGATATTATCAGCCGCCGCATCGGTGTGGTTTTTCAAAACTCCGTACTGGACGCCCAGCTTTCCGCAAGGGATAATCTTCGCAGCCGTGCCTCACTCTACGGCATAACCGGCAAGGCATTTGAAAAACGCTTTAAGGAGCTTGCAAAGCTGCTTGAATTTGAAGAATTTGCCAACCGACCTCTAATCAAGCTTTCAGGAGGACAAAAGCGCAGAATAGACATCGCCCGTGCGTTGCTACATAAGCCTGAAATACTGATTCTTGACGAGCCGACAACCGGTCTTGACCCTCAAACTCGCAGGCTCTTATGGGACACTGTGGAAAATCTTCGCAAAGAAAAGAAAATGACTGTATTTTTGACAACGCATTATATGGAAGAAGCGGCAGATGTAGATTATGTAGTTATACTTGACAGCGGAATAATCGCCGCAGAGGGTACACCCCTTGAGCTTAAGAATAAATACGTCGGTGATTACATCACGCTGTATGGCTGTGACGAGGCTAAGATATCCGAGCTTGGTCTTCCGTATAAAAAGATTCGCGATGCTTTTCGTATAACTGTCCCCAATGTTGCAAAGGTAACCGAGCTTATTGTTTCATATCCCGATATCTTTACCGATTATGAAGTAGTAAAAGGCAAAATGGACGATGTATTTCTCGCCGTTACCGGCAAAAATCTTCCGGGAGGTGCGATAAAATGAAAATATTATTCAATATTGTCCGCAGAAATTTAAAGCTGTTTTTTAAAGATAAGGGTATGTTCTTTTCTTCGCTTATTACACCTATAATACTGCTTGTACTGTATGCCGCATTCCTTGCCAAAACATATCGTGACAGCTTT
Source organism: uncultured Ruminococcus sp. (assembly GCA_902796955.1). Taxonomy (GTDB): domain Bacteria; phylum Bacillota; class Clostridia; order Oscillospirales; family Acutalibacteraceae; genus RUG14223. Next base: position 1,208 of record CADBRB010000221.1, on the reverse strand, counting down.
GCGTCTGCACTGCCCGACGGTGTGACTATTCCAAATTCTGTTTTGAACGGTACTGTTGCAAGTCAGCTTATATCGGCATTGCTGGCTGTTTCATGCGTTACGGTGGCATTCTGCTCAAATCTTTTGATGATACAGGACAAAGCAAACGGAAGCATACGTGATTTTACCGTTTCGCCGGTCAGGCGTTCCGCCGTTGCGGCAGGCTACTATATAGCATCAGCGGCAAGCACGCTTATCGTTACCATCTCTGCCCTTGCGGTATGCATGATTTATATTGCAAATCAGGGCTGGTATATGACATTTAGCGATGTACTGCTTGTTATTATTGATGTCGTTTTACTGACTCTGTTCGGTACTGCGCTTTCGTCATGCGTAAACTTTTTCCTGAGTACAAGCGGGCAGGCCTCGGCTGTAGGCACAATAGTCAGCGCAGGCTACGGCTTTATATGCGGCGCATATATGCCTATTGCAAGCTTTGGCGAAGGATTGCAAAAGGTGCTTTCGTTTATGCCTGGTACATACGGAACGTGCCTGCTTAAAAACCACATGATGCGAGGAGTATTTGCAGAGATGGAAAATCTGGGATTTCCTCCGGAGGTCATGAAGGAAGTGCGTGACGGCGTGGACTACAACATTTATTTTTTTGATAATCATGTAAGCGTATCTGCTATGTATACTGTGCTTATCGGTGCAATATTACTGTTTACCGGCTTGTTTGTGCTGTTCCACATTATGAAGAGGAGAGCAAAATAAGCACAAGTAAAAGCTTTTATTTAGAGTTCTCGTTCATTTGATAACCATATACTTTCTTAACAAAAAGTGTCTTTTTCCGATTGGCAAAAGGTGCTTTTTGTTTTTAATCATAAAAAAGCCCTGCCCCTTTAAGAGTTTTTTAAGCTTTTTAATTTAATATATAAATTGAAACCGGAGAAAACGATTGACACGGATTTTGTTTACGTTTAAAATAAAATTAATACTAAACAGCAATAAAACACCTTTTCATCTGTTTCAAGCGTTTTAATGACACTTAGTATAAATCGTACAAAGGAGCGAGCTTATGAACATTCTTATAGTTGAAGACGAGGTTTCGTTATCCAACGCAATCAAACGCATTTTAGAGCATAAGGGTTATTTTGTAGATGCGGTGTATGACGGACTTTCGGCAATAGATTATGCAAAGGGTATGGATTACAACCTTATAATACTTG
>CADBRB010000220.1 GCA_902796955.1 uncultured Ruminococcus sp. | reverse complement strand
TGCTTTGCAAACGGCAACTTCTACAAATCGCTCGCAAGCACTCACGGCTGGACTCCGTATGTTCTTGTAAGCGGCCCCATTGCCCGTCAGCTCGGATTCTCCTTTGAAGACGGTATGATAAATAAAGAAGCCAATAAGCTGTTGGGCAGATTTGTTTCCCTTGCCATGCTCAATCTGGCAGGTTATAAAATAAAAGAAAACCGTATGGGTACATTTGGGTATATGCTTCCCTTTGCATTTGCTGAAGATGAACAAACCTGTCTTAACATCGGCTGGAACCCGTATCATGTAGAAAAAGGCTACGATATCAATACAAGTGTTGTTACCTGCGGCTCAACGCTTACATGGGGTAATCCGATAGATATAGGAACTACAGAGCCCGATAAGGCAATACAGATGCTTGCGTGGGATGTTACCGAAAAACAACAGAACGGTCTTGGAAATACAAACCCCCGTGAGGCCCGTATGATATGGCTTACAAAAGACGCCGCTACAACGATTGCAGGCGGGTGCAGTTCAAAAACGGAGCTGGAGAATATTTTGATTAATACCGCACGCAGACCGCTTTGGATGCGCACATACGCTCATTATTGGGCAAACACGGGTTCTAAAATCCATCTGAACACAACCTTTGATGAACATTATGAAGATATCAAAAACGGTGCGTCAACCGAAAACGTAGAGAGCGACTATGTTTCCGAAACAACAGTGCCTCAATGGTTTTCCGGGGTTGTTCCCTTTGAATTGATAGATACAACACAGACAATCAGTCAAGGAAATACAGGGTTTGTAATTACCGGCGGCGATATCAGCAGTCAAATTCAAATTATGCCCGGAGGCGATTGCTGTTCCTTTAACATAAATCTTCCCCGTAATTGGAATGAACTGGTGGCACGTGAAGGATACAGCCCCATTGACAATTACAGACTTTGAATGATAAACAACCATTATTCGGAAAGGGTGATACCATGAAGTCAAAATTCTTTAATCGCATTGTTTCATTACTGCTTGTTTTTTTAATACTGATAGGCGGTTTTGTATTTTTTCCGATAACGGCAAGAACTGCGGTTTTACCGGATTTTTATGAAGATGAATATGAACAACAGGGTAAATCATATGAGAGTCTTGGTATTCTTGAAGACCAATATGACTTGATTGAGCCTGTCAACAACAGATATCCCGTTATATCGCCAAGCAGTCAGTATGATGAATATTACCCTCCTATGTTTACGGGCACATACGAGGACGTTGAGCGTTATTTTAAAGAGCGAGGCATGACAGACGGAATGCCTGTTATCCCTCCTACAAAAATAAAGGCCGAAAAATTCTTAGGCTACTCCTCATATAATTTTACCGATGGTTGTTGCTGTTGTCAACGGAAGAGAAGTAAAAGCATATCAGGTGGCCGCCAACGCAATTATGGCAGGCTGTTCTCCCGAACATTTACCGATATGTATTGCTTTTGCACAGGCATTGAGCGACAATGCATATTTAAACTCGCTAAAATCCGGAAAGCTTACGCCTATGATGTATGTAAACGGCCCGGTGGCCCGTCAAATAGGCATAGATAATACTCAGGGCATGACAACCGAAGAAGCCAATATCGGTATAGCACGCTTTATGGAGCTTGCACTTATAAATCTTGCCGGTATCAAGCGTACAAATTCCTTTGGCAATGTACAGCCGCTGGTCTTTTCCGAAAACGAGGAGGCGTGCCTGAATATAGGCTGGAAGCCGCACCATATTGAAGAGGGTTATCAGCTGAATGATAACGTTATAACCGCAACCTCATTTTCAATGTGGGGCAACAACGTTACACCTGCTACAGATTTACCCGAAGAAATTATGAAGGTACTTGCGTGGGATATAACCGAAAAAAATCTCGGAGGACTCGGAAGTGCTTCCGCAGCAGATAACGCAAACACAAAAAGGCTTATCTTTATTACCGAGCCCGTTGCCGCCGCACTTGCAACTAAGTATAAGACCAAGGACGCTCTTGAAAACGCTCTTGTAGAAAATGCCCGCAGACCGCTTTGGATGCGCACATACGCCTATTATTACGCAAACACTGACGATGCGCTGAACAAATCTTTCTCCGATGTTTACAGTGAGCTTCAATCTACTGCCTCGGAGGATGCGGAATTAACGGCTTCACCCTCTTGGATGAACGGTATTACATATGCAAATATCGAAACCGTCGCAACCATGACAAAGGGAAATACAGATATCATCATAACAGGCGACGGCTCACGCAATAAAACGCAGGTAATGCCCGGCGGTGTTTCAGTTACAAAGGAGATAAAGCTCTCGGATAGATGGAATAGTCTTGTAACAAGTATGAATTACGGTTCTCTTGAAAGCTTTTATCTTGCCGAACATAATCGTACCGTTACTCCGCCGGAAAGCCTGCCGTCTGTTTTGACGAACGGTACCTACCGTATTCTTGATCCCGCCACAGGCTCTACATATCTTACAAGGGCAGGCAGAGTTTATTACGATTCTTTAACAAACACACTGCATTATTATGCCTTTGGGGCGTCAGCCGCAGCTTCAGTTGAATTGGATTACGATGCGGATTCCGCATTTATATCGTACCTTACTAATTTAGGATATAACAGTTCGTTCAGCGTCAATAACGGTAAGATGTCAGCCGCTATAATTCGCTTCTCGTCAAATGCGAGGAAGCTTACCAACAATACTGTTGCATTAACAGGCGAAGCATTCGACGGAATGGCTCTTACACTTCACGCAAACAATACTTCAAACAGTAATGCCGCAGGCGGCTTGGCAAAGCACGGAGCAACTGTGGTGCTTTCGGATACAATAACATCATTTACAATAAATCTTGATGGCAATGCAGTTATCGGAGATTCAACAAATGCCGGTTTTATAAAGCTAAACGGTACAACCGTTACGGTAAATCCGGCTGTGGAAGCAGGAGCAACTGCTGTAATAGGTGCGGCCAACTCAAACGGCACATACAGAACTATAACGTTTGTGAATGGCGGCGACGGTACATATACCGCTACCTATAACACCGAAAATACATTGTCCATTACCGTGTCAACAATTTATCTGAAAGGTACATTCAATAATTGGGAGGCAACCGATGCATTCGACAAAACAGGTAACAACGGCATCGTCACACTGAAAAAAGAGCTTTCCGCAGGCACATATAAATTCAAGATATACGATTCAGGTACAGATTCATGGTACGGAAACGGCAACTCCGTAATAACACAGGCGGCAAATCGTATGATTATTTACAAAACCGGCGATGAGTGTACATTAGAGGCTTCCGGAGGTACATATGAATTTAAGTTTGAGCTGGCGACAAACAGACTTTCGGTCTACTACGCCAATAACACACCTGAAGCTCCGCAATCGGAGCCGGGCTACTACCTTGTAGGTAATATGACAGACTGGACGGTCAACAGCTCATATAAGCTAATGCAAAACAACGCCGCAGACACAGAGGAATACATGATTACAGGTGTGGCTCTTTCAATTACATCGCAGTTAAAGGTTGTATACTCCGAGGATGGCACGACCGCTACCGTATGGTATCCGGGTTTGGGAGATAACTACGGCGCAAACGGAGAAATCACGGCTGACGGCACATATACACTTTACTTCCGGCCGAATTATAACGGCGGCAGTGATTGGTTTTATAATGTGATTTATACCGTGCCGACCGATAGCCACGAGCAGCAGGAAGATGAAATACCGGCGTACTATTACAAAGACAGTGATGATATTCGGGAGCTTCCCGCAGAATACATAAACGGCATAATGCTTGCCCGTTATTTTGACATCATGGGTGCATATGATTCAGAAAACAACTTTAAGCCAAATGAGCCTGTTTACAGCTCTGAATTTGAAAACGCACTTAATTCCATTGATGCTAATGAGCCTGCCATGACAAGCCCCGGCGGAGAGATAATGACATTAGAAGCACTTGTACAGCGTATTTGGCTTGCGGCAGAGAACGGCATCTACATTTACAGCTCCGGCTTACAGCAAAGCTGCCTGGGCGGATACGATTTAGACGTCACTTACAGCGAAGAAAACGACCTTGCCAATGCGTGGACGTTCTGTATCAAAAAAGGATTGATTACTCAAATTTCAGAAAGGGCTGACTTCGGCAAAAACCTCATCATTACTCGTGCGATGGCATCCTATGTGTTGTCTAACTACTACCTGTGGAGCAAAGGATATGACCTAAATAAGCTTAGTATCAATATAGCCGGAATTGTTCCGATAGATGAGGCAAAAATGCAAAAGGAAACCGCCTCCTTTAACAATGACGGCTATGAATGTTATGTTAAATACGGCTATAATATAGGCAGGTATGAAAAAAGCACTGATAACAACTACGATGAAATCCTTGTTTATATTGATAATCAATTTGTTATTTACACTGTAGATTTGGACGACATCTTATTTGCAGAGGGAAAGCTTCTCGTATGTTTATCCGATTATGAACAAGCCATGCAACAAAATATGTCTTCAAAGCGCACAAGTAAGGCGTATGATAATATACCTACCTCTATTCGCTTTGATATTGACGATGACGGCGAGTTTGATGATTATACCGCCATTGCAATAACCGACATAAAACCGCAGATACAAGCAGGAGATTTAAACGAAACGGGAGAGCTTGACAAGGCCGACTGCCTTATCATTCAAAAGCATCTTACCGGATTGTTTACTTTAAGCAGTGAGAAACTGCGGATTTCCGATATCAACGGTGACACAACGGTAAACCTTTTAGACGCTTATACAGTTTGGTTAAATATAAATGAAAATTTTACTTCACTAAAATATTTAATCCCGGAAATAGCTTATCTTGGCTATTTCCGGGATTTTTTCTTACAAACTTCTATTTAATACTAATTTCTGATTAAAAGCTCTTATTATAGGTCTTAAGCAACGCAGTATTGCCAACCACCGTAAATATCTTCTGTTCTTAAGGAAACAGTCGGTATTCTTTATAGTAGGTCGGGCAACCTGCACTTATTAACTGAAAGATTTAAAGGAAAACCGCTGCTCAGTCTATCCTTCCTCCGCCAACTACAACATCGCCGTCATACAGTACAACCGCCTGTCCTTTTGCTATGGCTCGCTGTGGCTCGTCAAACTCGATTTTCAGCGTATCCTCGTCCGTCTGTACTGCAGTTGCCCATTGCTCCGCCTGATTATATCGAATTTTAGCTTTAATTCTAATCGGTTTGTCGATGCACTCACAAGCTATCATGTTTATATCGTGAGCAGTAAGCGACGTTTTAAAAAGATCGCTGTTATCGCCTAAAATAACTGTATTGTCAGCCATGTTTTTTTCACACACATACATTGGTTTGGGCAATGCCAAGCCCAATCCCTTGCGCTGGCCTATCGTATAGCGGATAATACCCTTGTGTTCGCCTATAACATTGCCGTCCTTATCCACAAACTTACCGCATTTATACGTCTTGCCGGTATAGCTTTCAATAAATTTCGCATAGTCGCCGTCCGGAACAAAGCAAATATCCTGACTTTCCCGTTTATCTGCATTTAAAAAGCCATTCTCCGTGGCTATTTTTCTTACCGTCTTTTTTTCCAAATCACCAAGCGGAAATTTTGTATGGGCAAGCTGCTCCTGCGTGAGTGAGTACAGCACATAGCTCTGATCTTTTGTGACGTCCAGTGCCTTTTTAAGCAAATATCTTCCGCTTTTTTCATCAAATTCAATGCGTGCATAATGACCTGTCGCTATATAATCCGCATTAAGCTCCTTTGCACGGCGATACAGCTTATCAAACTTCATATATCTGTTGCAATCAATGCACGGGTTGGGCGTAGCACAATTTTCATATGCCGTGATAAATCTTTTTATTACCTGATTTTCAAATTCATCTGTAAAGTTAAACACATAAAACGGCATACCAAGCCTGTTTGCCACACTTCTGGCATCCTGCACATCATCAAGCGAGCAACAGGTTTTTTCCCTGTCTATTCCGATTTCCTCGTTATTATAAAGCTTCATGGTAGCACCTATACAATCGTATCCTGCTTCCAGCATCAGGTGTGCCGCAACGGAGCTGTCCACCCCGCCGCTCATTGCGATTATCACTCTGTTATTCATAGTAACTCTCCAATATATAGTATGAGGTGTCCCTTGTTAAAGCGACACCCCACTGTATTTTTGTTATGGTTTCCGTCAAAACTATAAGATTTATATGCTGACAACTGCTTTGTCAGCAACATAAATCATCTGTTTTCAACAAGCTCTTTCGTATCTCTTGCTATTACAAGCTCTTCGTTTGTAGGTATAACAAAAACTTTTATTTTTGAATCAGGCGTTGAAATTATTCCGACGTTGCCACGTATGCACTTTTCATTAAGCTCACTGTCTATTTCTACTCCGAAGCATTTAAGATAATCGCATACTGCCTGACGGTGAGATGGCTGATTTTCTCCCAAACCGGCAGTAAATACCATTGCGTCACAGCCGCCCAGAGCAACATAGTATCCGCCTATGAACTTAGCTATTTGATATCTGAGCATCTCATGAGCAAGCTTGGCTCTTGCGTTGCCCTCCTGAGCCGCCTTTGTTACATCTCTGTCGTCACTGGAAACACCTGAAATACCGAGCAAACCTGATTTTTTATTCAAAATTTCACTCATCTCGTCCACAGTATAACCGCACTTTGATGCAATAAATGTAACAACCGAAGGATCAAGAGTACCGGTTCTGGTTCCCATCATAAATCCGTCAAGGGGAGTAAGACCCATGCTGGTGTCTATAACCTTGCCGCCGTCTATGGCAGTTATGGATGAGCCGTTGCCCAAATGACAGGTTATCAGCTTTAAATCCTTTATGTCCTTGCCCATAAGCTTTGCGCATTCTGCGCTTACAAATCTGTGAGATGTACCGTGGAATCCGTACTTACGCACATTATATTTTTCATAGTACTCATACGGAACTGCATACATATATGCTTTTGCCGGCATAGTAGAATGGAAAGACGTATCAAATACAACTACCTCCGGAACATTCTCTCCAAACACCTCTATGCAGGCTTGAACTCCCTGAAGATTGGCCTTGTTATGAAGCGGGGCAAGCGGAATAAGCTCCTCAATACCCTTCATAACCTCATCATCAACAATAACGGATTTACTGAATATAGCTCCGCCCTGCACAACTCTGTGACCTATTGCCGAAACCTCGTCCAAACTCTTTATTACTCCCACTTCGCTGTCCAGCAAAGCATCTTTAACCTGCATAAATGCCGCAATATGATCCGGCATAGGTGTTTCAAGCTTGCGCTCCCTGCCATCGGCTGTTTTATGCGTAATGACGCTTCCATCCATTCCTATTCTTTCACAGTTGCCTTTTGCAAGCATCTTTTCGCCGTTCATATCTATGAGCTGATATTTGAGTGATGAACTGCCTGCGTTGATTACAAGTATTTTCATTATATACCTCCTAAGCGTCAAGTTATAGATACTTCCGTTAAACTCTAAATAAGTGGTAAGCAATAAAGTTCACACAATTCGTTATATCTACTTGAATTTGACAGAATAATTTATTATTATATAATAGTACAAAAACAGGATAAAATCAACACTTATTTTAAAAAAATTTGAATTTGGAGAAAATCATGAAAATTTCAGCCCTGAT
>CADBRB010000219.1 GCA_902796955.1 uncultured Ruminococcus sp. | reverse complement strand
TTGTACGAGAGATAGACGGAGTAAGCTATTATAATGATTCCATTGCTTCAAGCCCTACAAGAACGATAAAGGGCACTCTCTCGTTATATGACGAAAAAATAATATTGATAGCCGGCGGCTATGATAAAAAAATACCGTTTGATGAGCTTGGAGAAGTGATATGTCAAAAGGTAAAAACAGTTATACTGCTTGGCGCAACGGCTGAAAAGATAAAGACCGCAATTATAAACAGTGCGTCGTATTTATCGGAAAAGCCGGATATCTATTGCGTTGAAAGCATGGAGCAGGCAGTTTTGCTTGCAAAAGAAAAGGCTCAACCCGGTGATATAGTATCACTTTCGCCGGCCTGTGCCAGCTTTGGCTTATATAAGGATTTTGACCAAAGAGGCAAACACTTTAAAACAGTTGTAAATAGTCTTTAATATAAATAAAAATCAACTTAAGGAGCTTAGATAATGAAAGAAACTTTATTTGCGCTTTGCAGTGCCGAAGGAGTTTCGGGCAAAAACTGTGATGTAACGAAGACGGCAAAGGACTTGATATCAAAGTTTACCGATGACGTCAGAGTAGACGTAAACGGAAATGTCATAGCCACAACAGGCAATGCCGATGGGAAAACGCTTTTGCTCGATGCTCATCTTGATCAGGTAGGATTTATCATTACTTTTATTGATGAACAGGGCTTTTTAAAGCTTCACCCTTGCGGCGGTCTTGATACAAGGATACTGTTGGGCACTCATGTAAAGGTACACACCTTAACAGACAAGCTGGATGCTGTTATTTCCTGCATTCCGCCGCATTTACTCAGTGCCGGTGATGAAGAGAAAGCTGTTTCAATGAAGGATATTTGGGCAGATACCGGATTACCCGCAGATGTGGTAAAGAAAACGGTATTTCCGGGGGACTACGTTACATTTGCATATACTCCGAAGGAGCTTTTAGGCGATATGATAACATCACCTGCCACAGATAACAGGGCAAGTGTTGCGGCATTGATACGCTGTGCAGAGATAATCCGTGATAAAAAAATCCAGGATTATAAGGTTGTTTTTCTATTCAGCCTTGCCGAAGAGCTTGGAGGAATGGGTGCAAGAGTTGCGGCGTTTGACATTGCACCGGACGAAGCGATTGCTGTAGATGTCAGCTTTGCAAAGCAGCCCGGCGTGCCTGAATACAATGTTGGCGTACTCGGCAAAGGCCCGATGATAGGTATTGCTCCGTCGCTTTCACGTGATATATCGAAGGAGCTGTTTTCTATTGCGCAAGAGCTTAACATTCCGTATCAAACTGAGGTCATGGGCGGAGATACCGGCACTAATGCCGATGATATATCGGGCTCACGTTCCGGTGTACCTACAGGGCTTGTTTCAATACCTCAAAGGAATATGCACACACAGGTAGAGGTTGTAAATCTTAATGATATAGAGAATACTGCGCAACTTCTTGCTGCTTATATTTGCCGCGGAGGTGATATAAATGGTTGATTTTGAGCTTATGAAAAAGCTTTGTCTTTTTAGAGGACCGTCCGGCTTTGAGGACGAGATAAGAGAGTTCATTATATCAGAGATAAAGGACTTTGTCGATGAATATTATGTAGATAATATGGGCAATCTTATAGTTTTTAAAAAGGGCTGGGAGCGCCCGAAGCAAAAGCTTATGATTTCCGCACATATGGACGAGGTAGGCTTTATTGTAAATGATATAACCGAGGGCGGATTACTGAAAATCAGTGCAGTAGGCGGATTTGACGCAAGAGTTTTAAGCGGTAAGGCAGTTACCGTAGGCGAAAACGCCGTACACGGAGTAATAGGCTGTAAACCGATACATCTTACAGAAGCCGATGAGAGGAAGAACACACCCGAAATAAAGGACTTACACGTTGATATAGGCGCAGCCTCAAAGGAGGAGGCGTTAAAGGCGGTTGCCATAGGCGATATGGTTTGCTTTGACAGTGAATTTCATGCAGATGAACACCGCATAATGTCTAAGGCAATAGATGATAGAGTCGGTTGCTATATCCTTATAGAGTTAATTAAAACCGAGCTTCCGTACGATATGTATTTTACCTTTGTCGTTCAGGAGGAAATCGGACTGAGAGGTGCAAAGGCGGCGGCGTTTACTGTAGAGCCAGATGCGGCAATAGTTGTTGAGGCTACTACTGCCTGTGATATTCCAAATGCCGGAGAATGTGATAAGGTGTGCAAAATGGGAGAAGGGGCAGTTATATCCTTCCGTGACAGACGCACTGTTTATGATAAAGAATTTGTAAGGCTTGCCATGAAATGCGGTGAACTCGCAGGTGTAAAGACCCAACTGAAGCTTGCTGTTGCAGGCGGAAACGATGCAGGTGCGATACATTGCTCACGCGGTGGAGTAAGAACAGCGGCAATTTCCTTTGCGTGCAGATATCTCCATTCCTCAATGAGCATTATAAGCACAGCTGATGTTGAATGTGTGTTTAAAACTGTGTTTGAAACCGCTAAAAGAATAGCCGGCGGACTTGATTCGATCGATTAAAAATAAAGATTATGAAAGGAAATGCATCGGCAGAATGTGTAAACGCTCTGCCGATGAAGTATGTCTAACAATGTATTCAGATATAAACCCAAGAATTATAGAGGCAGCGCAGAGAGCTATGGAGCTTTGCGGAGAAAAATTTAAGGAAATAGAGGATATTCAGGAGTATTACCAGATAAAAATGCTCAAGGCCTTTCAAAAGGCGAGAGTAAGTGAAAGCTGCTTTTCGGGCAGTACCGGCTATGGCTACGGCGACGTAGGCAGAGAAGCGCTCGATAAGATATATGCGGATGTTTTTGAAGCTGAGGACGCACTTGTAAGGCACAATTTTGTGTGTGGAACTCACGCACTGACGGTTGCTCTTTTCGGTGTTCTCCGTCCGGGAGATAAGATGCTTTGCGTGACCGGCACACCGTATGATACGCTCAGAAGCGTTATAGGCATTGAGGGCAATTACTCAGGTTCTCTTATGGATTTCGGGATTGTTTATGATGAAATACCTTTGACAAATACCGGTAAACCGGATTATGAACTGATTGAAAAGAGTGTTGACAACAGTATAAAAATGGTATATATCCAGCGTTCACGCGGGTATGAAACACGCCCGTCGCTTCTTATTGATGAAATAGAGAAAATAGCAGAAATAGCCAAGAAAAAAGCACCGGACTGCATAGTTATGCTTGATAACTGCTACGGTGAATTTACAGAGAAAAAACAGCCGCTTGCGTGTGGTGTAGATCTTATGGCAGGCTCGCTTATAAAAAATCCGGGCGGAGCTATAGCGCCTACCGGCGGATATATAGCAGGCAAGCACGACTTGGTTGAAAAGTGTGCGTTCAGGCTGACAACGCCCGGAATAGGTAAGGAAGTTGGCGCAACATTAGGGCATAACAGAGAACTGTTTATGGGTACGTTCAGTGCGCCTCATGTAACGGGAGAAGCGCTTAAAACTGCAATTTTTGCTTCTGCACTTTTTGAAATACTCGGCTTCGAGGTAACCCCAAGGTATAATGAAAAACGCTCCGATATCATTCAGGTAATAATGCTTAATACACCCGAAAAACTAATTTCGTTCTGCCAGGGACTTCAAAAAGGCTCGCCTGTTGACTCTTACGTTGTACCCGAACCTTGGGATATGCCCGGTTATGAGAGCAAGGTAATCATGGCGGCAGGCGCATTTACATTAGGTTCATCTATAGAACTGTCCGCTGACGGTCCTCTGCGTGAGCCGTATGCCGTGTGGCTTCAGGGTGGTATCAATTTCCATAGCGGAA
>CADBRB010000218.1 GCA_902796955.1 uncultured Ruminococcus sp. | reverse complement strand
CCTGTGCCTGCATAAGAACGGTATTGTAATTTGTTGAGTATGGATTAACAAGTGTGATTTCAAATAAATCGGCTCCGGTTTGTTGTTGTATTTCTTGGGCAATACTGCGTGTGTTTCCGCTCCAGGAGAAGAAGGCTATCAAGGTTTTGCCTTTGGCTTCCATTGTATGTGTATCTTCAAGAGCTGTCACGTTTTGTGGTATACCGGAGTCTGCGTTACGTACAAGCCGTATGCCGAGATTTGGAGCTTTTAAATCTGATTGTCCTGCGGCTCTGTATGCACTGCGCATATTCTTGCCGAAATCGTTCCAGCCGCCACCTCTATATACGTGACGTGTGCCGGATGCCGCTCCTGCAGGATTAACCGTATTCTTTAAATCATATTCTCCGTAGTAGTCCCAGCACCATTCGTTTACATTGCCGTGCATATCGTATAGACCCCATTTGCTTTTATAGAAGCTGCCAATGGCAACGGTTGTTTGGCGATATAAACCGGGGCGTGCTTCAAGCACGGAGTCATCAAAATAGTTTTCTTCTATCTCATACGGGTAATGACCGTAAAAATTTGCATCATCGGCATCAAGCGATTTTTCTGTATTGAACGGCGTTGCTGTTCCGGCACGGCAGGCATATTCCCATTCGGCTTCTGTAGGCAGACGGTAGCCGTTAGCGGAGCGATTCCATACAATGCCGCCGTCGCTTACCGTATATGCAGGCGTAAGTCCCGCATCAGTACTTTTAGCATTTGCAAAAGCTATGGCATCAAGCCATGAAACACTGTCAACCGGCAGATTATCTCCGGTAAATAAGCTTGGATTTTGCCCGGTTATGCGTGAGTATTCATACTGTGTGGTTTCATATGAATCAATATAAAACGATGATACTGTAACCTCATGTTGCGTTTCATCGTCAATACGCCAGTTTTCGGCTGCGGGACTGCCCATTAAATAAGTACCGCCGGTAATCAGAATATATCCGTCGTTTATGTTTACGGGATTTGTTTGTGCCTGCGGTTCAACAGGGGAAGCAGGCTGAACAATCTGAGCAGGTTCGTTTTCAAAAGGCTGTGTCTGAGGCAAGGAGGCGTTCCATGCAGATGCATCATTATCTTTATTATCGTTCGCACCGTAAAGAAGCAACGCCACACAAATCAATGCGGCGATAAGTATAAATATCAAGTTGATAAACAGCTTGTTCTTATTTTCATTGTTCCTGTTTCTGCATGACTTGATTAAAGATACACAGACAGTGCCTAAAAATACAAATGCGATGAGTTCGGCAAGATTTTCGGCAAATACAACTACGGCGGATTTTTCGTAATCCAAAAATGCAAAAGGTGTACGGAAGAAGATATAATCGGGAATACCGTTTTTAATAAAGAGCCAAAAACCGCACCCTGCTGCTACAGTGCCTATTACGGCAAGGGTAGCTCTCAGCTTACCGTTTCGTATAAGTCCTGCGCTGATTGCGTGGATATGCAATCCCAAATGAAGTCCCATAAGAATAAACGACCAAAATGACATTGCAAGATGAAAACGACGGGCAAATGTTATAGGCAAAAATCCGTATAAAAACGGTACTGCGTGTGAGCTCATTGCCATACCGCATAACGCAGTAAGAGCAATAGAGGCAAGCAGAAGAGTGTTCACTATTACCGTAATGATGCGGTATGCGTTGTATTTACCTTTGAAAAGCGAAGCATACCATTTGATGTTGAGAATGTGATGAATAATAAGCACAACAGTCATTCCTATGCCTATCCATTCATGCAGTGCTTCTCCCGTGACCTGATATGCCATAAGGCAAAGCAGGAGGACGGTCATACATATGTCAACAATCTTTTTAATGATGTTTTTTTGTTTAATCTGCATTACTGCGCCCTCCGCTGTTTTTATTTCAATCCGTCAATCCAAGACTTAAGCTCGGATTCGGATACGCTTCCGCTGAATCGTTGACCGTCAAGCCAATTTCCGCTTCCGGCATTTTCCTCTAAATTCTTACCGCTTCTGCCAATACCGCTTCCGCCTGAGGTGCAGAACGGTATCATAGTCATACCGTCAAAGCTGTAGCTTTCTACAAAACTGTCCATTATGCGCGGTTCTTCTCCCCACCATATAGGATAGCCGATGTAAACGGTGTCGTACCCGTCAAGAGAAATGGGTTCACTGCCGATTGCCGGTCTTGCGCTTTTATCGTTTTGCTCCTTCGTAGAACGGCTGTCGCTGTCGTTCCAGTTAAGATCTGCGCTTGTATATTCCTGAGCCGCCTTAATCTCATATAAGTCTGCGTCCTCGATTGCGGCTATTTTTTCTGCCACGCCTTTAGTAGTACCTGTTGCGGAGAAAACAACAACAAGCACTTTTTTATTCTCCGCAGGATTCTCCGGCTGAGCAATTTCCGCCGTGCTTTCCGCAACGTCTGAAGATACGTCGGATGCAATTTCCTCTGAGCTTGAAACATCGGATACGGCTGCGTCAGAGCTTGGCGCATCGGATATTTCCGCTTCTGAATCTGCTACAGCAGACGTTGAATTGATATCGCTTACGCTTTGCGGTTTATCACTTGAAGCGGCTTGCGAGCTGTTATTGTCAGTATTTGAATTTGTGTTGTCTTTACAGGCTGTAAGTCCTGCAACCATAAGTATGATGAGAAGAATAGATATAAATTTTTTCATGTTGCACCTCTTTTGATTATTTTTTATTAACAAGATTAGATTATTGGTTTGAAGCAGACTGCTGATTATTTAAGCTTGCTGTAGTCCTCATCCGATACGGCCTCAAGCCACTCATTGCTGGTTTCTTCTCCCGAAACCTCGATGGCCAAATGCGAAAACCACGAGTCCGACGCCGCACCGTGCCAGTGCTTAACTTCCGCCGGAATGTTTATCACCTTGCCCGGAGTCATTTCCACGGCTTCATGACCCCACTCCTGATAATAACCTCTTCCGCCTATGCAGATGAGCATCTGACCGCCGCCGGATTTGGCATGATGTATGTGCCAGTTGTTGCGGCATCCGGGCTCAAAGGTTACGTTGAATACCGGAACCTGCTCTGTGGATACGGGCGCAAGATAGCTCTGACCGACAAAGAACTTTCCGTATGGATTAGGTTCTCCTATGGGGAAGCAAATCGTGTTCTGGTATTTGTCCTTTTCCGTCAGTGCTGGAGTGTTTTCGTTCCAGACCTCTTTTGCAAGGCGGAAGACCGCCCAGCCCTTAGGCCAGCCCACATACATGGTTGCATGGGTGATTATGGCGGCGATTTCTTCTTTGGTAACTCCGTGTGCCTTTGCATTTTGCAAATGATAGGTAAGCGATGAATCCGTAATACCCGATGCCATCAGCGACACAACCGTTATAATGCACTTTGTTTTTACGTCGATGGTTTCCTCATTCCACACCTCGCCGAACAATACGTCGTCGTTGAGATGTGCAAACATCGGTGAAAAATCTCCGAGTTGGCTTCTGCCTGCGGTTTGTATAATTTTTTCGCTCATTTTATTTACCTCCCGATTTTTTGGTCGCCTGTTGACCAGACGTGTTTTTCTTTTGCTGATTGCGGTTTGTTTTGAGCCATAACTCCAGCCAGGGGATGCGGAATATACGGCTCCTCAAGATAGGCTGTATCTTCATCTGACAGCTTCAGCTCCGTGGCGTTCACTGCCCCTTCGATATGGCTCGGCTTTGTTGCGCCGACAATAGGTGAAGTTACCTTTGTGAGCAGCCACGCAAGAGATATCTCTGTCATTGTAACACCGTATTTTTTGGCAAGATTTGCCACACGTTCAATAATAACGCTGTCCTGCGTTGCGGTTGCATCGTATTTAAACTTTGCATATGCGTCTTCGCTTTCACGCTTGGAACCGCCTGTACCCGGCAATCTGCAAAGCCTGCCGGAGGCAAGCGCACTGTAGGGCGTTAGGGCAATGTTTTCCTCTTGACAGTACGGTATCATCTCCCGCTCTTCTTCTCTGAAAATCAGATTGTAATGCCCTTGAACGGAAATAAATTTAGCAAAGCCCTCCCGCTCTACAATAGCATTTGCTTTTGCAAGCTGCCATGCAAAGCAGTTGGATATGCCGATATACCTAACCTT
>CADBRB010000217.1 GCA_902796955.1 uncultured Ruminococcus sp. | reverse complement strand
TTACACAGATAAATTTACCAAGCGGGAACGAAACCTCTATATTTTTCAGGTTGTTTTGCCTTGCGCCTTTTACTGTGAGCATATGGCCGTTTCCTTCACGTCTGATGTCAGGTGTCGGAACGCATTTTTTCTTGCTCAAATACTGCCCGGTTATGGAGCTTTCACACTTCATTATTTCGCTGGCGTTACCTGTGCAGATTATGTTGCCGCCATGTACGCCGGCACCCGGCCCTATGTCTATAATATGGTCAGCGGCGAGCATTGTATCTTCATCATGCTCTACAACGATTACGGTATTTCCCAAATCACGCAGACGTTTTAACGTATTGAGAAGCTTATCGTTATCACGCTGATGCAACCCTATGCTCGGCTCGTCCAGAATATAAAGAACTCCCATAAGCGAAGAGCCTATTTGAGTGGCGAGCCTTATACGCTGGCTCTCTCCGCCGGAGAGAGTGCCTGATGACCGTGACAGTGTAAGATAACCCAGACCGACGCTGTTTAAGAAGTTTAGACGCTCTTTAATTTCCTTAAGAATAGATGCGGCAATCATTTCTTCACGTTCTGTGAGTTTCAGATTTTCAATAAAATCAAGCGCCTGTATGATTGATTTATCACAGAACGTGCTGATATTTATACCGCCTACAGTGACCGAAAGACTTTCCCGTGAAAGTCTTTTTCCGCCGCAGACCTCACATGGTACAGCACTCATAAAGTTTTCTATTTCTTCTTTTATCCAGCTGCTTGAGGTTTCACGAAATCGCCTTTCAAGGTTGTTTATTATACCCTCAAACGGCACGGTGTATGTGCCGCTTCCGTATACGTTTTGTCTTGTAACGGTCAGCTTCTCGTCGCCTGTGCCGTACAGCACTTTATCAAGAATATCATCCGGCAGGTCTTTTACGGGCGTATCAAGCGAGAACCCGTATTTTTTTGAAAGTGCCTCAAAATACATGGTTGCAATGGTACTGCCCTCCATTGCCCAGCCGCTTGCCTTTATACCGCCTTTTCTTATTGAAAGCCTGCCGTCGGGTATTATCAGCGCAGGGTCTATTTTCATAAAAACACCCAGACCGGAGCATTTTTTGCAAGCACCGAACGGATTGTTGAACGAGAACATTCTCGGCGTAAGCTCATCTATGCTTATTCCGTGTTCGGGGCAGGCGTAGTTTTGAGAATATGTTAAATCATCTCCGTCTATAACGTTTATAAGTATAAGTCCGTCTGTGAGTTTGGAAGCGGTTTCTATAGAATCTGAAAGCCTCGAACGAATATCGTCCTTAATTACAAGCCTGTCCACAATGATTTCAATATTATGTTTTTTATTCTTTTCAAGAGTAATCGTTTCTGATAAATCATAGATTATTCCATCGACACGCACTCTTACAAATCCGCTTTTTCTTGCATTGTCCAGTTCTTTGACGTGTTCACCCTTTCTGCCCTTTATGACGGGTGCCATGACTTGGATTTTTGTGCCTTTTTCAAGCGACATTACAGAGTCAACTATCTGATCAACTGTCTGTTGTTTTATTTCTCTGCCGCAAACAGGGCAGTGGGGTATACCTACACGTGCATACAGCAGACGAAGGTAATCGTATATTTCAGTGACTGTTCCGACTGTGGAACGTGGGTTTTTTGATGTTGTTTTCTGGTCTATGGATATTGCCGGGGACAGACCGTCAATGCTGTCTACATCAGGTTTTTCCATTTGTCCGAGGAATAGACGTGCATATGATGACAGCGATTCTACATATCTGCGTTGCCCTTCTGCGTATATAGTATCGAATGCAAGCGATGATTTGCCCGAACCTGACAGACCCGTAATAACAACGAGCTTATCACGGGGAATTTCCACATCTACGTTTTTAAGATTGTGTTCTCTTGCGCCTTTTATGACTATTGAGTTGTTATTGTTTTGCAAAGTATTACCTCCGTAACGATTGACTTGTTACATAACTAAGGGACTGGCAAAAACTCGAAAGGTTATTGTGCCAGCCCCTTGAATAATTATTTATCGGTCTGCTGAGATTCACCGTCTGCCGACGGTACATCATCATTATTGCTTATTTCCGGTTTCTCGTTTGAATCTGTCTGGATTTCATCTGCCGATACTTCAACCGAGCTGTCTTCAGTAGCCTCAACACTGCTGATTTCAGATGAAGCATCAACGGTTGTGTCGTTTTCAGCTGTAGGCTCTACATAAGTGCCTTCCATTATGCTTTTGAACACTTCACCGTCCATTTTCTCATGGACAAACAGATACTTGGCAACTTCATGCAACTTATCCGTATGATCTGACAGAATCTTTTCTGTGAGCTTATAGCTGTTTTGGATTATAAGACGTATTTCTTTATCTATCTCAGCGGCTGTTTGCTCCGAATAGTTCTTGATATGACCCATATCTCTGCCGATGAATATCTCGTTGTTATCCGAGCCGTAGCAAATCGGTCCGAGATTATCGCTCATTCCGTACTTTGTTACCATTGAAAGAGCAGTCTTTGTCGCACGCTCTATATCGTTTGAAGCACCTATCGAGATATCTCCGAGTATTAAGGCTTCGGCTACTCTACCGCCAAGCAGTACGATGATATCCTCCGCCATTTCCGTACGAGAACGATACGATCTGTCCTCAGAGGGGAGAGCCATTGTATATCCGCCCGCCATACCTCTTGGAATTATTGACACCTGATGCACGGGGTCTTGGGT
>CADBRB010000216.1 GCA_902796955.1 uncultured Ruminococcus sp. | reverse complement strand
CTATCAGTACGCCGTTCATGCGTTTGTTACTCCTGCTATAAAGCTTTCCGCCGCATGAGCAAGCGACGATTTGGCTTCCTCAAGAGAGCCGCACACCGTGCAGCCTGCCGCCGCAGTATGTCCGCCGCCGCCAAACTGTTTGCAGAACTCTGACGCATCCAGTCCATCGTTCGTTCTGACGGAAACCTTAAATGAGCCGTCATCCTTTTGCCGCATGGTTATGCCGATAAGAACGCCCTCAACATTGCGTGGAAGCGACGCTATGCCGTCAAGCTCGTCGTCGTTAATTCCTGATTTTTTTACCATGTCGAGCGTTACATAAACTATGGCGCATCTGTTATCGGCATAGTATTCTATGCTGTCCATTACCTGACGTTCTATTTCAAGCTTTGCTCTGGACTTTGTTTCAAACATCACACGGTTAATTTGTGCGGCATCACAGCCGTATTCCATCATTTCCGCCGCTATACGGTAGCTTTGCGGGGTTGCATTAGTATACCTGAAACAGCCTGTATCGGTGGAAATTGCCGTATATATACATGATGCGATATCAACATCAAAATCCACACCGAGCAGCTTTATTACCTCATAAATAATCTCTGCCGCAGCAGCTTTTGTTCCGTCAACATAACTGCATTTTGCGTATCCTGTGTTTGAACTGTGATGATCTATACACATATCCACAATGCCGCCATATGTTTCCTTTAATCTGCCGAGCAGATTTGCGTCTGCAACATCTACGCTGATTATATATTTCGGCTCAAAATCCGTTTGCGGTTTGATTCCACGCTTTAAATATTCGTATTTTGGCGCAATCACATCGGGGCAAAGTACTCTTGCACGCTTGCCCTGAAGCTGTAACGCTCTGCACAGCGCAAATGCCGAGCCGAGCGTATCGCCGTCAGGATACTGGTGCGTGAGGATATAAAAATCATCGTGCGATTTTAAATTTTCTATTATTTCAGTTAAGCTCATCATCGTCATCTTCCTTAATATCGAGCTCGTTGAGTATTCTTGAAATGTTTGCACTGTATTCGATTGAATCTGTTGCAATAAATACAAAAGCGGGAACTTTTCTGAGTTTCAGGCGTTTGCCTATCTCGGAACGGATAAAGCCCTCACCGGCTTTAAGGCCCTTTACCGCTTCTTTGGCGGTATCAAGCCCTTCCATTGCGCTGATGTAAACCTTGCTCTGTGATAAGTCGGAGGATACGTCAACCCGGACTATCGTTATAAATTTATCCTTGACCCGGGGATCCTTCACTATGCGTAAAATTGCCGTAAGCTCTCGCTTTATATCCTCGGAATTACGCTGTAATTTATGACCTGCCATTTTAATCTCATTCCTTTTTGTGCGATGTCAGACACTTCCGGCACAGTGTGCTAATGCGCTGACACATATAATTTTCATTGTAAAATGATATCATTCCGTATATTCCTCGATGGTATATACTTCAAAGATATCTCCCTCCTTGAGATCACTGAAACGTTCGAGGCAGATACCGCATTCGTAGCCCTGTGCTACCTCTTTTACGGAATCCTTGAACCTTTGCAGAGAAGCGACCTTGTCATCGGCTATAACTATGCCGTCACGTACAACTCTTATGTTTGCAGTTCTTGTAACCTTGCCGGTAAGCACATAACTGCCCGCTACAGTGCCCACGCTCTTTATCTTTATTACGTTGCGGCACTCGGCACGGCCAAGTATAACCTCTCGGGTTTTGGGTGCAAGCATACCCTTCATAGCGGCTTCAATCTCTTCTATGC
The DNA here is from genome assembly GCA_902796955.1 of uncultured Ruminococcus sp. Taxonomy (GTDB): domain Bacteria; phylum Bacillota; class Clostridia; order Oscillospirales; family Acutalibacteraceae; genus RUG14223. Next base: position 16,324 of record CADBRB010000216.1, on the reverse strand, counting down.
ACTCATAAATAACTCTGTACAGTCGCACATCCACACCGTCACGCTCGGCTGTTTCAGCCGCAACCGGAGCAGGACGAACGTTGAAGCCTACTATAATTGCGTTTGATGCGTTTGCAAGCATAACATCGGATTCGCTGATGGCGCCTACAGCACCGTGTATTACATTTACTCTTACTTCATCATTTGAAAGCTTCATAAGCGATTGCTTTACAGCCTCAACGGAGCCTTGAACATCGGCCTTAACTATAATTTTAAGCTCTTTTACATCGCCTAACTGCATTTGATCGAACAGGTTATCAAGCGTAACCTTGGTCTGCATACTGAATTGCTCTTCCTTTTGCTTTGTCTTACGCTGTTCAACAAGCTCTCTGGCAAGCCTCTCATCTGATACGGCATTGAATATATCGCCGCCGGTAGGCACATCGTCAAGTCCCGTGATTTCTACAGGCATGGAAGGTCCTGCTTCACTTACTTTTCTGCCCTTATCGTTAGTCATGGCTCTTACTCTGCCCACGGCTGTGCCGGCTACGATTATATCGCCTACGTTGAGCGTTCCGTTTTGTACAAGAACGGTAGCTATGGGGCCTCTGCCCTTATCCAGCCTTGCCTCAACAACCGTTCCCTTTGCGGCTCTCTTCGGATTTGCCTTAAGCTCCTTCATATCTGCTACAAGCAGTACCATTTCGAGCAACTCATCAAGACCCTCTTTGGTCTTTGCGGAAACGGGTATGCATGGCGTATCTCCGCCCCATTCCTCAGGCACAAGCTCGTATTCGGTGAGCTGCTGCTTTACAGTTTCGGGGTTTGCGCCCATTTTGTCCATCTTATTTATCGCTACAATAATGGATACTCCAGCCGCCTTTGCGTGGTTGATTGCCTCAACCGTCTGCGGCATTATACCATCGTCTGCGGCAACAACAAGTATGGCTATATCAGTAACCTGCGCTCCTCTGGCTCTCATGGTGGTGAACGCCTCATGACCGGGAGTATCAAGGAAGGTTATTTCTCGGCCGTTGATGTTGACTCTGTATGCACCGATGTGCTGAGTTATTCCTCCTGCCTCGGTTGATGTGACGTTGGCGTGACGTATGGCGTCAAGAAGAGAGGTTTTTCCGTGGTCAACGTGACCCATAACTACAACTACCGGCGGACGCGGAACGAGATTTTCATCGTCATCTTCACTGTCGTCAATTATACGCTCCTCAATCGTTACAACAACTTCTTTTTCTACCTTTGCGTGAAATTCCATTGCCGCCAGCGATGCGGTATCAAAATCAATAGTGTCGTTTATTGTTACCATCATGCCCATCATCATGAGCTTTTTGATAACCTCGGCGGCTGTAGCCTTTAATCTGAGAGCAAGCTCCGATACGGTTATTTCATCGGGTATGGTAACTGTAATCGGTTTATTCTTTCTGTCGTTGGCAATCCTCTTCATGCGCTCAGCTTCGGTTTCCTTACGGGAATTCTTCGGTTTGCCCTTTTGCTGTGAACGCTGTGATATCTTCTGCTTTGAGAGAGCGTTGTCGTTCCTGTATTTTTCAGACGCCATACGGTCGTATTTCTCGTTGTATCTCTCTATATCTACGTGCGCAGACCTTGTATCTATTATTCTGCTGCTTCTGCCGGATATGGTAGTATTATCGGCTTTATCTGAAGGACTGTCTTTCTGCGGCTGCTTTGCGGCTTCCTTTTTACCTGTGTTCTTCTGCTTGTCGGCAGACTTATCATTTTGGGAAGCTTTGTCGGATTTCTCTGCTTTTTCGGACTTGTCAGCTTTTGCGCCTTTTTGCTTTTTGCCTGATTTTTCGGCTTTAGGAGCCTCTTCAACCGGTTTTTCCGCAATCTCTTCGGTTTTTTCCTCTTCTTTTTGAGTAGCTGAAGCGAAGTAAGCGTTAAAATCCTCCTTGCTGTATTTTAATGTATAGTAATCAAACAGGAAATCAAGCTCGGCCTCGGTAAGTGCGGTCATGCTTTTTTTAGGCTCACCGAAGGTATCCTGAAGCAGAGTTACGACATCCTTGCTTTGAAGATTGAGATCTTTAGAGAACTCATGTATCTTATATTTTTTCATCATATACCGTATTCCTCCTTAATAGATTTGTGCTGTCATTTCAACAAGTTTCCGGGCAAATCCACCATCATTGACGGATATAACCGCCGTAAGCCTGCCAAGAGCAATGCCTAACTCATCTTTTGTATATGGCAGTTTTATCACTTTTTTGTTGTATTTTTCAGCAATATATGTTACTTCATTTTCTGTATGTGCAGATATATCGCTTGCCGTAAGTATAAGCCTGCATTCGCCTGATATGAGCGATGACTTGACCGCATCTGCGCCGACTGTCATTTTGCCTGCCTTTTTGCAAAGCCCTAAAAACGATAATATTTTGTCGTTCATTCAATCATTTCCTTCACTTATAAGCTCAGCTTCCATGCTGTTATAAATCTCTTCGGGTATTTGTGCGGAAAAGGTTCGTTCCAATCTTCTCGCCTTACGTGCAAGCCGCAGACATTCAAGGCTATGGCAGACATATGCTCCTCTGCCTGATTTTTTGCCTGTAAAATCCAGAGATATCTCGCCTGCGGATATTATCTCTCCGTTTTCATCCTTGACATCGGGTGCTTTAACTACCCTTATAAGCTCTTTTTTAGGCTTCATTTCTCCGCAGCCCGTGCATTTTCTCAACGGAATTTTCTTTGTTTTCAATTAAAATCATTCCCCTCATACAGGAATATAATAGCTGCAACTCATTCTTCTGTCTTTTCTTCGGCAGGTACATCCGCCTCATCGTTTTCATCAGCTTCCTCTTCCGAAGCTTCCTTAACGGGTATCGGTTCTTCGCCGTAGAAGCCGCTTTCGGGCCTTATATCTATCTTCCAGCCTGTAAGTCTTGCGGCAAGCCTTGCGTTTTGGCCCTTATTGCCTATTGCAAGTGAAAGCTGACTGTCAGGAACGGTTACACGGCAGCTTTTCAGCTCGTCGCTGTTCTCTATAATCTCAACATTGAGCACATTTGCAGGTGAAAGTGCGGCGGCTATGAACTTTGCAGGATCCTCGCTGTACTCGATTATGTCTATTTTTTCTCCGCCAAGCTCGTTTACTATGGAGGCTACTCTAATGCCCTTTGAGCCTATGCACGCACCTACTGCGTCAACATCGGGGTTTTTGCTGTATACCGCAAGCTTTGTTCTTGAGCCGACCTCTCTTGATACGGCCTTGATTTCAACCGTACCGTCATAAATCTCAGGAACTTCGGTTTCAAACAGTCTTTTTACAAAGCCGGGGTGAGTTCTGGATATTATCGGCTTTGCGCCCTTTTCGGTATCACGTATTTCCGCAATGTACACCTTTATAAGCTCGCCCTCTTTGAACACCTCGTTGCCTACCTGCTCGCTCTTAGGCAAAACAACATCTGCTTTACCGATTTTAAGTGCAACTGCACCTGTTTTTGCATCTATTCTCTCTATAGTTGCCGTAACAAGCTCCTGTACCTTGTTTTGGAACTCCATGAGGATATGTCCCTTTTCACCATCTCTTATACCCTGACGAATTATGCTTCGTGAAGTTTGAACAACTATTCTGCCAAATGCCTTGGGATCAAGCAGTATACGTGCCTTATCGCCTATATTGAGCTTTGCGTCTTTTTCTCTTGCTTTTTCAAGGGATATCTCTCTGTTCGGGTCGGTTACCTCTTCAACAACCGTTTTGAGCAGATAAGCATCAAACACGCCCTTAGCCGGATTTGTAACGATATCCACCTCGTCGTTACCGCCATAGGTATTTTTACAGGCGATTTGAATCGCCTTTTTTATTTGACCTATCATATATTCAAGCGGTATGCCTCTGTCTTTTTCCAAATCTTCAAGTGCCTTATATAAATCGCGGTTCATTTTTTTAATCTATCCTTTCAAATTTATTTTAAATGGAAAAGCCGTATGTTATGTACCGTAAGCGAAGCCTGTTCGCTTATAACCGGTGTGCCATAATTATGAAAATCAATCAAAATCGTCCAGCTTTATCCAAACGGTGTCCTTCTTTAATACGTTCATCGTGTCGCCGTCATCATTGGCTATAACTATTCCGTCCTTATCCTCGGAGATGAGCTTGCCGTAAAGCTCTTTGCCTATACCCGGTAAAGGACGAATAAGCCTAATCATTATATCGGCTCCGATAAACTGCTGAAAATGCTCTGGACGTGTAAGCTCTCTTTCTATACCGGGAGAGCAGACCTCCAAACAGTAGCTTTGCTCTATAGGGTCTTTTTCGTCCAGAGGTGCATCTATCGCTTTGCTGACAGCCTCGCAGTCATCAATCGTAATGCCCCCGTCCTTATCAATATATACCCTTAGATACCACTGTGCGCCCTCCTTGACAAATCGCACGTCCCAAAGCCGCAATCCAAGCTGAGTTATAATCGGCTCAACTATTGTGCGCACATTTTGAACGGTATTGCCCCTGGGCTTTTTTTTGTTTTCCATAATTTCACCTCTACATAAACAAGAGAGCGGGTCGCCCCACTCTCTTTTGCATACTTATTAATCTTCCATAACAGTATAACACATCTGTTCTGATTTTGCAATACATTTTTTAAAATAAATGAATTATCATTTTGTACATTTCATATGTATGTTTATAAAAACATCTAAAGCTTAGGGAGCGTGCGAAAATGGATAGGGTCAGACTTAAAAAATATGAAATTGCAGGCGTGTTTGTTGTTATAGCAACGGCTGTTGTACTGCATTTTGCTTATGAGCTTACAGAGGGTGCAATGTGGAGCATAATCTTCGGCTCGGTAAACGAGAGCGTGTGGGAACACATTAAAATTTTTACCATGCCTTACTTTGTTTGGGGAATAATTGAATTTTGTATTTGCAGACCGCATTTCAGGAGATTTTTTGTATGTAAGATTGCCGGCTTATACTTTTTAGGTACGGCAATGGCCGTCTTTTTCTACGTTTATACACCATTTACCGGAGGTTCTGTATTTGCCGTTGATATATTATCTTCCGTATTGTGGACGGTGCTTGCGTTTGTAATATCATATAAACTGTATTTTTACAGTAACTCGCCGGAAATATGGTTTTCCTCCGCATTGTTTATGCTGATACTCTTTATGGCTATGTATTTCAGTTTTTCGGCCTGCCCGCCACAGGCGGATTTGTTCCGTGACCCTGTTACCGGGAAATACGGCATCATTCCGCCGTATATGGACGTTGGAGCGTTTGCGCTGTCAGCTGTAGTAATGCGATAAATAACAAATAACAAGAGTTAATAGTCGACTGGACGTATATGGATACATAACCCGGAAGGAAATGTGCAAGTTAGCTATTAAAAGCTTAAGAATTTGAAATTATATGGTATTTAATTCTTTTATCGCAATATAAATTGCCTATTTCATGTTATTATTAAATGTACTTATAAATTGTGAATGGTGAAAACAGATGACTGATAAAAAAATCGGTAAAAACATAGAGGAATCCGAGGGCAAAAGGCAGGATATCATTGCCGGCAGAAACCCTGTACTCGAAGCCTTGAAAAGCGGCAGACCCATTGATTGCCTGTACGTTTCAAGAGGTCAGCACGCCGGCTCGCTTTCGGCTATAGCCGCAAAAGCAAAAGCTATGGGCATAACCGTTAAGGAATGTGACCCGAAAAAGCTTGATTTTATGTGTTCCGGCGCAGTACATCAGGGCGTTGCCGCAGTTGCCGCAGTTAAGGATTACTGTACTGTTGAAGATATATTGAACACTGCAAAGGAAAAAAATGAACCGCCGTTTATAATAATACTTGACGAGATAGAGGATCCGCACAATTTAGGTGCTATAATACGTACTGCCGAATGTGCAGGAGTTCACGGCATAATAATTCCCCAAAGGCGCAGTGCAGGCTTGACATATACCGTAGGCAAGTCGTCAGCCGGAGCAGTTGAACATATGCACATAGCTAAAGTAACAAATCTTATACATGAAATAGATAAACTTAAAAAACAAGGCGTATGGGTTTATTGCGCCGATATGGACGGCACGATGTGGTGCGGTCAGGATTTAACGGGAGCTGTTGCTCTTGTAATAGGCAACGAGGGTAAGGGCGTCGGTCGCCTGATAAAAGAGAAATGCGATGGCGTACTTTCTCTGCCGCTTATGGGCAGAATAAACTCGCTTAACGCCTCTGTTGCCGCAGGAATTATAACATATGAAATAACCCGTCAAAGGAACGGAATCAAATCAAAATGAAAGGGAGGTATTGATGGGAATGTTTGGATTATTTAAAAATAAGAATAAAGCAAATACTCGCTCTAAGACTCCCGAAACGATTGATATATCATCAAAAGGTGTTGAAATGGAGGAAATTTTCAGCACTAAAGAAAAAAAGGTCAGGCTGACAAATACCGACCCTCTAAGCGTGCCTAAACATCCTAAAAACAGAAAACAAACTCAAAGCGGCTCCTCGGCCCCGGCTTCCGAGCCTTCTATAACCAATACAACAACTGTAACATCTATAATTCGTGCTTTGGACAGTGCTTTTGACAAGCTGGATACGACGTCTGACGTTGCTGATGATGACTTTGACACAACAGGCTCTATTCAGGATATCTTTCGGGATACGGAGAGTACTGCCGATAACCGTGCAGACGAGCCTGCGGATGTAAGTGAGCCGTACTATGAGGAAGTGCGTTTTGACAGTGATTATAAGGCGGACAATAATGTTGAAAGAGAGCAAAAGCTTGACATAGATGAAGATAATGGCGATGATGACGATGATGACTTTGAAAACGAACAAGACGCCTCCTACAGCAGATTACATATAACAGGTCAGCTTGAGCGTGAGGATTTGGGCAAGTCCGTTTTAGCAACCGGAAAAATCATCAAAGGTGAAGCACAAACGGTAAACTATAATGCCAATATGCCTCAAGTCAGTGCTTTGCCGAATATCACTATAGGTGACACATCGGAAATCTTAGGTAATACCTCCGACGACATAGTTTTGCCCGATATTTCACAAAAAGCTGCCGAATACGCCGGATTGCATATGAGCAGCACCGGCATAGAGCCGGATACAAGAGAATTTGTGAAAAAGAATACTGCCGATAATTTCAGTTCGGCAGAAAGCTTTGACGCAGGTTATTCCGAAAAACCTGACGACAATGTTATTTACAGCAGAAGCCCGAATTATGTTCCTGATGAAGACGATGAATTTTTCAGCAGACGAAGAAATCATCACTTTGAAGACGATGATTTAAGCTCTGAAAATCAGGAATATCGTGACGACAGCGACTTTAATACTGATGAAGTTGAAATCTTCCGCAATAATGAGGATTTCCATTCTATGGATTCGGATACATACCGTGACGACAGCGACTTTAATACTGATGAAGTTGAAATCTTCCGCAATAATGAGGATTTCCATTCTATGGATTCGGGTATGTACCGTGATGATGCTGACTTCAACACTGATGAAGTGGACATTTTCCGTAATAATCAGGATTTCCGCTCTATAGATTCGGATATGCACCGTGACGACGCTGATTTTGAAACTGATGAGGTAGATATATACCGCAATAATGAGAATCTTCAGTCTGAAAATACCGAGATATACCGTGATGACGGCAGTATCAATAAAGATAACGGAAATTCGATGACGGGCGGAAATTCGGGCGATGGTTATGAGCCGCAGCAGGACGAGCTGTCCTTATCGCAGGCGGTATTCAATCAGCCGGACGTCAGGTTCAATTATATTAATAACACTGCAGATGAATCTACCGAAAATTATCCCGAAGCTAATTTGCGAGCTGCCGACAGAACCGGAGATACCATTGCAGACCAGCTTGCACACAGTGGGCATAAGTATGCTCAGATATACGAAAATCTCTATTCAAAGCTTAATCAAGCTCCGACAGAAAGCAGATATGAAAAATTCTTTGGTGCGCCTAAACCTGCTTCACATGATACTTCGCCTGAAACAGTTGCGGAAAACACACGTTTGCAAAAGGCAGAGCGGGATATTACGGACAAGCCTGAGAAGCCACCAGAGAAATTTAAAATACCTGATTATACACATGAAAGCGTACAGGATTATATTCCTGTAATACAAATGTCAAATAAGATGTCCTCAATTCTCAGGGACGCATATCTTGCGTACTCCGAAAAAAAGGACGATGAGCCGAAGAAGGAATCCAAATGGGAATCTTCGGTTTATGAATTTGACCCGCCTCAAAAATTCACCATAACTATTTCATCAAAAAAGATGCGGGAGCTTAAAAAGAAGCGTGAGGAGCAACCCGACGAAATAGACGGATTAGATGACGGCTCGATAATAGCTTCTCCGTTTAAAACAGTGGATGACAGCGAGCCTGAAGCACCAGATATTCCCGAAGTTACAGATACGCCTAAATTTTCCAACTTACCTAAGGATGAAAGCGGCAGAAAAAAGAAATTCAGCCTTTTTGGAAGCGAAGAGGACGAAAACAGCAATGACGATCCCGAAAGCATGGACAAGCCTTTGGGTATGTTGGATGATTTTGATGATGTTGACGACTATAAAACCGTTATTGATGAAATAAATATAAATATACATAAGTTAGTGCTTAAAACTACGCTTACGCTTATAATAACTGTGTTTCTTATTGCAGTTGCGTTTATACAGAGATTTATTCCCGACGCAGTAATGTCAGCATTATCTAAAGCACCGCTGATGTATGCTTTTATAAACTTTATCGGTTTGGGTGCAGCAATGTTTATTTGCGGCAGTACGGTTACAAACGGCATATCATCAATTCTGGCTTTTAAAGGCAATTCCGACACGGTGATAGCTTTTACGAGCATAGTTGGCATTATACAGTGTGTTACTTCACTCTTTGCCGCAGATAAATTCTACAAGAGCGAGATAAACCTTTATACGCCTATAATAGTATTTGCGCTTCTTTTGAATTGTATAGGCAAGCTTTTAATGATGCTTAGAATAAGACGCAACTTTAAATTTGTAGCTTCAAAAGATGAAAAATACGCTGCCAAGATTTATAATGATGAAAAGAAGGCGCAAAGGCTGATGTCCGGCGTGCCTGTCAATAAACCCGTTATTGCTTTTCAGAGGAAAACAGGCTTCCTGAAGAATTTCCTCAAGCTCTCCTATACACCGGACCCAAGTGAGGAAATGGCAGGTAAAATTGCGCCGTTCGCCATAGTGGGGTCAATAGCAGTTGCCGCTGCATACGGCTTTATAGCACGCTCTGTAATCGGTGCGCTATCAGCTATGACTGTAATCTCGGTAGTATTTACTCCTGCCGCTTCGCTTATTGCGATAAACTTCCTAATAAGCAAGCTTTGCAAGCGAGCCTTAAGCAGTGACGGTATGCTTGTAGGATATCCGGCAGTAAGGCAGTTCAGCGATTGCAATGCCATAATGATTGACGCAAAGGAGCTTTATCCAAAAGGGTCAATAATTCTTAACGGAATAAAGACATTTAATCATCAGAGAATAGATGACGCCATACTTGCCTGCGCCGCATTATTCAACAAGGTGGACAATACCATGGCAGGCGTTTTTGACAATATGGTTAAGGCTAATATCTCGGTTATAACAAATGTTGAAAGCGTTGCCTATGAGGACGGCGACGGGCTGGTAGGCTGGGTAAACGGCGACAGAGTTCTGGTTGGCTCACGGCACTTGCTGGAGCTGCACGGAATAGCCGCACCAGATATAGAATATGAAGAGAAATTCCGTGCCGGCGACAGACAGATTACTTATGTTGCCATTTCAGGTGATTTGGTAGCTATGTTCATATCTACATACAAGGTTGACCCGGTTATAGCCGCCGCTTTACAGCGTATGGAATATAACGGTATGAACTTCCTGATTACCACTGTTGACCACAATATAACCGCCGAGAAAATCTCCGATGATTTCGGTGTATTTTACAGAACAGTGAAGATATTGCCCCATGAGGTTTCAGATTATTGTAAAAATGCTAAATCAAAATATGAGGAAAAATCTCGCTCATATGTTGCAACAACCGGAGGTCTGGCATCGCTGGGACGTGTTCTTTCGGGCTGTATAGCCATTAAGAGCCGACTTTCAATGTCGGTTATAATACAAATCATAGCAATTATACTGGGTGTACTTACGGTTTCGGTTCTTGTGCTTTATTCCGGTTTGAAATACCTCGGAACTGTTGAAATACTTGTGTATATGATGTTTTGGTCGCTTGCGGCGATTTTTGCACCGCAAATCTATGTGGACTATTGATTTATTCAGGCTGGATTCGTTTTTTATCCAGCCTGATTATTATTAAAAATCAGGTAATCTATACATTGCTCTTTTATTCAAATTATATGGCATAAAATTACATCAATACTGCATAATCTGCTATAAAAACTATATCTGAAATGAGGTAATGATAATGAAAATTGCTCCTTCTGTCTTATCATGCGATTTCTCAATAATGGGAAGCGAAACGGAACGTGTTTCAAAGGCAGGTGCAGATTTTATACATCTTGACGTTATGGACGGTCATTTTGTACCGAACATAACCTTTGGCGCACCTGTAATAAAATATATCAGAAAGTATTCTCCCCTACCGTTTGATGTACATCTTATGATTTCAGAACCGCTTAGGTACATAGATGATTTTGCAGCTGCAGGCGCAGACATCATTACATTCCATGTTGAAAGCGACTCCGACATACAGTCCACTATAGACAGAATAAAAGCTCACGGCAAAAAAGCCGGACTTGTAGTAAAGCCAAATACACCTGTAGAAACGGTTTTTCCATATCTTGAGCAGTTGTATATGGTGCTTATAATGACTGTAGAGCCGGGATTTGGCGGCCAAACATTTATGTATGACATGATGCCCAAGGTAACAAAACTCAAGGATGAGATAGTAAAACGCAGGCTGAATGTACTTATAGAGGCAGACGGCGGCATTAATACCGGTACTGTTGGGGAATGTGCTAAAGCCGGCATAGACGTGAGTGTTTCCGGTACGGGTATCTTCAAAGCCAAAAATGCCGCTGTAGCTATTGCGGAACTTAAGCGAATAGCGAGAGTGTATGAATAATATAAAATGTGGAAAGTTGTATAATAAAAGCTCCGTAGCATAAATTCATGATACGGAGCTTTTGTATTGCTTTACTCTGCACTGTATAGGCGTAACCGCATGGCTGTTACATATATGTCTTTAACTAAAAAATACAGGCTGTCACAAATCTTTCATTTGCAACAGCCGTGTTTATAATCTTTTATGCTTTGGAGAAATCAAATATAATTTTGGGTAGTTACATCAAACAAACCTCTGTCGTTTAGCCTGATTTCAGGTATTACAAACAGTGAAATGAACGAAAGCATCATAAAGATATCTACGTCATAGTTATCACGAAGAGCCATTGCACTGGCAACTACCTTTTCGTGTTCCTCATTGACGGTTTCCGCAGGGAGGTCTGACATCAGACCGGCTATAGGAAGAATAAGCTGAGCTATAACCTTACCGTCACACGCAACAGCTATGCCGCCCTGTGTACCTAAGGCATTAACTGCCGTTGCCATATCCTTGGGGTTTGAACCGACTACGGTTATATTGTGCGAATCGTGACCGATGCTTTGTGCGATTGCTCCCCGTTTAAGTTCAAAGCCGTCTACCCATGCAAGACCTACGTTGCCTGTGTTGTTGTGCCTTTCAATAACGGCGCAATAGTTAAGTCCGTCAGGGGTATCTTTAGTTATTCTCTTGGTAACAAGTGTGTCAGGCAAAACCTTAATAACTGACATACCGGGGGTAAAATCAAGCTCGAAGGCCTCCTCGGTAAACTCTTTGATATGTACGGTATTGATGACTTTTTCATGGCTGACGGCAATCTTCTCAAACAGCGCATTACCGTTTCTCGCAACTATATTGCCGTCCTTATATACCTCTAAGATGTTTTGTGCGGTGATATCCTCACAAATCAGGATATCCGCTGTATAGCCGGGAGCTATTGCACCCTTGCCCCTTAATCCGTAGCAGTTTGCTGCATTGAGCGATGCAATGGTAATTGCGTCTATCGGGTCAACTCCCAAGCTTACCGCTTTGCCTACGCAGTTGGATATTGTACCGTTTTCTATGATATGGTTAATGTGCTTGTCGTCTGTACAGAACAGTATTCTTCTGAGCGTATATGGATTTATAGCTTTGATAAGCTCGGAGAGATTTTTGGCACTTGTACCCTCTCTTATCTGTACGTACATTCCGAGGCTGATTTTTTCGAGTGCCTCTTCAGCAGAAGTACATTCATGGTCGGTAAGTATTCCTGTTGAAACATAGGCGCAAAGCTCCTTACCTGTGAGCATTGGGCTATGTCCGTCACAGATTTGAGCAGACTGAATTTTTGCCAGTGTTTCATCATTTGCAGAGATAACCCCCGGATAGTCCATCATCTCACCTAAACCGAGAAAATCATATTCCTCAAGCAATCTTTTGGTTGCTGCACTGCCTATGCGCGCACCGGAGCTGTCGTACGGTGTAGCAGGCACGCAAGACGGAAGCATATACATAATATCAAGCGGTACAGACTGTGCTGAGTCCATCATGTATTTTAGTCCGTCTTCACCGCATACGTTGGCTATCTCGTGAGGATCGGCAATAATCGTTGTAACACCCTTCGGCACTACTATTTTAGCGTACTCCGACGGTGACAGCATACTGGATTCTATATGTATGTGACTGTCGATAAACGACGGCATGAGGTACTTACCAGTACAATCTACCTCATGGGTACCGGAATATGTGCCAAGACCGGCTATTTTACCGCAGGATACTGCAACGTCACATTCTACAAGTTTATGTGCAAATACGTCTACTACTGTAGCGTTCTTGAAAATAATGTCAGGCTCTACCTTGCCTAAAGCGGCATTTATGATTTGCTTTATCATAGGATAATCAATCCTTTCTTATATATTTTTTCTATTATAGCAAATATTACTTCAAAATGCAATAAAAATTTTCAATTTTGTACAAAAATTTGTGTAGTGTGAAAAAAGAAGAGTGACAATTAATAGCAAAATATCAGCCCTGCAATTTGCATTGCAGGGCTGATAATATCAAGATTCGGTTTTTTGACTATGCGCAGGCTTTTGAGCTGTAGAGGGCTATGCCGTTTGTTACATTCGGGTGAATGTGGTCAACCATGTACAATGCAGGAGTTTGTCGTATGATTTCGACAATCCTTGAAGAAATGTCAATATACTCACAGTCGTTCAATCCGGCATATGATTTGAGCGCATCGGAATAGTCCGATAAGAGTTCATCTCTCTGCTGTGCGGTAATCTTTATAATCGGGTCGCTGTTAAGCGCACACCACGGAGAAATCAAAATAATCTGCGCATCCGAACGTACGTTACGTATGGCTTTTAGCATTTTATCAATATTTGAGATATAGTCTTCCTTTGTTGATTCATTGTAGCTTTCACGGTATCTTACATCGTTAGTACCAACAGCTATAACGTACAAATCCGCCTTGTATGATGAAAACTCATCTCTGCGTTCAAGCAGTGTTTCTGTAGTTGCTCCGCCTTTTGAGCAGTTGTACACGGTAAGCTCAGGGAACATAGCAGTTAATGGCTCATACCAGCCATAGCCGCCGTTAGCCGTACCCTCGGTAACACTGTCGCCTATAAAGCAGACGGTATCAACAGAGGAAATCGCCTTATACATTACGGATTCTTTATTGACCTCCTCATCGGTAAGCGGTTTTACACTGCCGCGGGCATATCCGTTATCGAACAGAACATATTCTTTTTCGGCTTCGTCAAGCGGCACTTCAACGCCAAGCATGACATTTGTAACTATTTTTTGCACTTTCTCTATACGCTTTAGTTCGTACCTGCTTATTTTTGAATTTAATTCGCTTTCGTTTAAAAGCTTGTAAACAGGAGCGGCGCAGTATTGACCTCCGGCAGGGGCATATGTATACATGGGTATTACTGCCGCCGCATTGATTTGCGCCGTTTGCGGGTCGATATATATTTTTACTGCCGCAGTTGCATCACCGTCATATTTACAATAGCTGTTTGCAAAATTGCCGGGCGAATTAACTATTATAGAAGTTTTGTCACCGTTTTTACGGTATTCTATCGGCTGTACAGCATGGCTGTGGTCGCCTAATACAATGTCTGCGCCGGCATCGGTAAAGATTTGATTCCATGTATCCTGAAAAACATCTGTAGTGTGCATAAACTGCGTACCCATATGCGGTATCGCTATTATCAAGTCGGGATTGAGCTTTTTGGCTCTCTCAAAATCTTCATAAACCCGTTTTTTACACTCATCAAAGTATTTTTCCGACGGTGCGCAGATAAGTGATGTCAAATACGGCTCTTCCTCCATAAAATAGCTGCTTTCATAATAGTTTGAGCCATATGTGTATGCAAGCACTGCACAGGTAAGTGAGCCTATCTTTATGAGCTTAACTGTTTCCTTTTCGGTTTGATTTCTGTATGAGCCTGTATGCTCCAGTCCGATTTTATCAAGCACGTCGAGCGTGTTCATTGCCCCGTCAAGCTCCATGTCAAGAAGATGATTGTTTGCTGTGGAAACCAAATCTATGCCGCTGTTCTTGACAGCTTGCGCAAATTCATCCGGGTAATTGAGGTAAAGCGGTATATTGTCAGCAAAATTGCTGGTGGAATAGCCTTTTTCCTTACCTGCGGCAGGCCCTTCAAATATGCCTATTGTATAGTCGGCTTCATCAAAATAAGATTTAACATATTTAAAAACGTCATCATAGTTATACTCACCCTTTTGAATGTCAAAACCGTCTGTAACCTGATCCTTAAGCAGTATCAAATCTCCTACAAACATGAGCGAAAGGGAATTTTCGAGCTTGGATTTTTCATCACTTGTCATAACCGTAAACATGGGTCCGTAGCCCTCTGCATTAGTATCCTTGTTGAGAAGCCTGACAAGTCTTATAAAAGGGTTAATCATAAGTATTAATATAAGCAGATAAATAGCGGCATCTGAAAGTCTGCTCTTTTTCTTTAATTGTTTTTTGTCGGAAGTTTGTACGCAAACAGTGCGTGAAATGCCTTCGAGCCATGAATTAACCTTATCTGCAATCTTATTGTTGCCAAACAGTGCAACAACGGCGATTGAACAGCCAAGCGCATAAATAATGTATTTTTCGGTATAAAAATCCGCACTGAATAAATGCGAAAAGATTATCGTAACAGGTCTGTGAAAAAGGTAAACAGCAAGGCTGTTTTTGCCAAGCGTTGACAGTGCAGGCATCCGCTTATTCGGGAGTAAAAGGATGAGTGCGGCTATAAACATTGCCGCAAGCACAAATATGAATATGCGGTAAAAGACGTGATATCCCGATTTATACGCCGCCATTACAAGTGCTTCCTCAGGTATCGGCAAATATCGTATGAGATATACGGATAATAATACCGAGCTTCCGGTAAGCAAAATGCCGAGAAAAAATTTAAGAGGCTTGCGCATATTCATGAGCTTATCGAAGCTCTGTGTTTTAAACTTATATCCCGCTAAGAAGAACGGCAGGAAGACAAAAATCCTGCAAATTGCCAGCCTGTTGTCAAACTCGCTCCAATAACCCAATAAAAGCGAAACAAGAACGCTAATCGGCAAAATATTGGGGATTTTTGAAAGCGGCTTTACGCTTAGACGCCAAACAACAAGTGCGAGTATATACCACATGGAATTGTACGGGTACAGCAGAGATACACTGTTCAAGCCACCTGTGAGAATATCCGTAAGCATGAGCAGCAGATTGAATATGAGGTAGGCAACAATCAGCTTGCATAACGTCATCTTTGAACGTGTATGCTCCTTTTTGCTGAAATAGCCAGATATAAATATAAATGCCGGCATATGGAAGGTGTAAACAGTACCGACTATGTACTTTGAAAGTCCCATATTGTTATATATGAACAAAAAGTGTCCCAGAACAACCAGAAAAATCAATACTCCCTTTAAATTATCCCAAAGATAAACTCTTTTATTCTCCATAAGGATTCCCCTCGCTTGTTTATTATGATAAAAGTATAGCATAAGCACAGGATAAAGTAAAGTAATAGCAAAAGGCGAATAGTAAATATGCCGATGTTACAGAATAAATCATCACACTTATCTTATAGAACGGAGCAAGCTATTATATTTATAGAGCCAAGTCGAAGGCAGGCTGAGCCTGCACCCACGTCGCACACAAAATTGTTGTAAGTATCAGCTTTGTTTCCTGCGGTTAAAGTTTATGCTTGCCCTCTCCGTCAACACCTATGGTGTTGACACCGTCTCGCCTGCCGGCTCGGTCGGCACTTTTGCGATTGCAT
>CADBRB010000215.1 GCA_902796955.1 uncultured Ruminococcus sp. | reverse complement strand
TAGGTTATCATCAGGTTTGGCATGTGTTCAATATAGTTATTATAATGGAAATAAATTTGTAAGTATCATTGGATATGTATATGCTAAATACCTGCGTTCTTAAACAGTAAAGGTTTTCTCAAAAATTATAATCCAATCAACCCCTAATTAAACACACCCCCTACATAAACCACACCCCGCCGTACCTGCATAAATGCAGTACGGCGGGGTTTATTATGGGGAGATCTATCGTTTATGAGAAAAATGCTATTTGTTTTTGACGGAGTCGGTACGGTAGATGAACTTGACCTTTCCGTCCATGTCGTCGCTGATGCCTGCAAACGACTTGTAATTCTTTGAAACGTTTACAGTTGCTTTGAGGTTTGCGAGCAAGCCGTCAACATCGCCGTCAACGACGTCTATAATTTTTTGTACGCCCTTTTCGTTAAACTCTTTAAGTCCTTCAGAAAGACGCATTGCACCGTCCTTGAGCTTTGTAACTCCGCTTGTAAGAGTCGATGTTCCCTTTTGCAGGGTATTCAGTCCTTTTAAAAGCTCCTGTGTGCCTGAGGTAAGTGCAGTTGTGCCGTCGCTGAGCTGTTGTGCGCCTTCACTTAGCTGTTTTGCACCGTCTGCCGCCTGTTCTACACCGTCTGTATATTGTTTTAAGCCTGTGTAAAACTCGTTGTAGCGGTCAAGCTGTGCCTTTAATGCGCTAATGCTTGCCGCACCCGATTTTGCTTTTTGCAATGCGGCGGTGATTTGGTTTTGTACCTCGGATGAGTTCATGTTCTGCTGTATAAGAAGCTGTTCCTGCTCATTGGTTTTGTCAGCTATTGTTTTTTGTATTGTGCTTGTTTTCATCTGTGCCGCAACTTGTGAGGAAATCATGGATTTAACTGCATCGGTTTTCATTTGTGCTGCGGTTTGTTGTGTTATTTGCGATTTTACACTGCTTGATTTCATCTGATTGTCAATAGCAGTCTTTATCTGAGCCTGTATTTGAGAGGATATCATGCCTGCTTTAACGGCTGCGTCGTATGTATCCTTTGTCATGTCCATTGTTTGAAGTACAGCCGCTTCAACGTTTGTGCGTACGGCGGCCTCCACTTTCTTTTTGACCTCTTGTTCAACGGCGGCCTTAACCTGAGTTTCAACCTCGTTTTGCACAGCTGCCGTAACCGCTTGCCTGATTTGTGCTTCGTTTGATTTTACGGCATCGGTAACCTGCTTTTGTGCTGTAGCCATTGCAAGCTGATAAACTGATTTTTCATCTATGGATTTCATAACCTTATTCAGGCATGACGAATAGTTGGCAACAGTGAGCTTTGGCACCGTAAGTCCAGCCGCTTTGAGCTGGTCGTTGGCAACGCCGAGCAAAGAGTTAAATACCTGCTCTGCACCGCCGTTTAGTGCGGCACTGTTGCTGTTGAGTGTATCAAGTCCGCTTGAAAGCTGCTTTGCGCCGTCTTTGATCTGGTCGGCTCCGCCATTCAACTGTTCTGCGCCGGATTTCAAAGCCTTTGCTCCGTCTGCAAGCTTGCTTATACCG
Source organism: uncultured Ruminococcus sp. (assembly GCA_902796955.1). Taxonomy (GTDB): domain Bacteria; phylum Bacillota; class Clostridia; order Oscillospirales; family Acutalibacteraceae; genus RUG14223. The sequence continues at coordinate 2,928 of CADBRB010000215.1, read as the reverse complement.
CTTATAAGCTCACCCGACTTATCAAGCAGAGTGCTTATGCCGTCATACAACTGTGAAGAGCCGTCCATAAGTTGTCTCATTGCGCTTGTAAGCTCTCCGAGTGCATCTGTAACTGAATCCATCTTGTCAATTTTATCAAAGTCAATTTTGTTGAAAAGCTCGTTTGTCGCAAGCGTCATGGTTGCGCCAAGCTTAAAATTCTCGGCATCCGCAGTTATTTCAACATATTCCGGAATCTCAAACTTTTCTATATCTATGTCAAGATTGCTCTGCATGCCCGGAAGTGCGATGCCAACTACGATTGTACGTTCGCCGTCGTTTACCATTTTACCGTTTGAAACCTCGATATTCGTAAATACGCTGTTATCAAGACGCATACCCGTAAGCATTACAAACGGTACGTAAACCTTCTTTTGTTCACCGTTTACATCCACATATTCGTACTGATTGTTGCTGTAGTCGAATCTGATAGTAACCTTGCCGCTCTTACCGGCTATCTCATCGGGAGTAACGTTTTTTCCGTCAAGATAATACTTTATTGATAAATCTACGGGAAGCTCCTTTTCTATATTGCCCTGATAGTAAATATCATTGCCCTGTGCTTCCCAAACCTTCATGTTATCGTTGTTAATTGTGTAGGATTCCTCGCCCTTCGTGTTTTTAACGTCTGAAAGCTCGGTTTTATCGGTAACTGTGGTTTTGTTTAATGTGTTTTTTATCCAATCGCTTACAATTATCTTTTTGGGCGTACCGTCCGCATTGGCTATAACGTAAACAGTTTCGTCCTTTCTTACCTGTTCCGGCTGTGCATCCTCAGGCTGAGCTTCGGCATCAGTGCCGGTGGCTATAGAGCCGAAAAGCGATACCTGCTGAACGCTTCCGTTAATCGTGAGAGCATATACGGACGCTCCTACAACTCCTGCCGGTAAAAGCATACATAAGCAAATTGCAACTAATTTAATCATTATCTTTTTCATTGTGAACAGACCTCCGTTTCTGTGTTTTCAACAATGTCTTTATCTGCATCGGCAGACTTTATTTTCATGCCGAATGTTGTCTTTCTTATAAGCCTGTCGCATAACATCAGCAGTGCAGGCAACATGAGTATTACGCAAAGCATACTGATGAGCGCACCTCTTGCCATAAGCATACATATCGAGCTGATTATGTCTATATCCGAGTAAACAGCTACTCCGAATGTTGCGGCGAAAAGTCCCATACCGCTGACTATGATTGACGGTATGGATATTGCGAGTGCAGTAGATACTGCATCACGCTTTGATTTGCCGCCTGTACGCTCCGTCTTGTAGCGGGTAGTCATAAGTATTGCATAGTCAACAGTTGCACCCAGCTGTATGGTACTGATACATATTGGTGCTATAAACGGCAGTGATTGACCGAGATAATGCGGTATGCCGAGATTGATGAATATTGCAAGCTCTATGACTGCAATAAGTACAAACGGGAGTGTAAAGCTCTTTTCAACAAGTGCGATTATCAGGAAAATGGCTATGATAGACACCGCATTTACAACCTTAAAATCGTGATCGGTAGTTTCTATCATATCCTTCATACAGGGGCCTTCACCGATTATCATGCCATTCCTGTCATAGTTTTTAAGTATGGTATTGAGTTTATCTATTTGATTATTTGCTATGTCACTGCCTACCGAGTACTCGGAGTTTATTAGCAGCAGCTCCCATTTATCGCTCTTTAGTACGCTCAGCAAATTTTCGGGGATTATCTCCTCCGGTATGCTTGAGCCGATAAGGGACTCCAGACCTAAAACATATTTTACTCCGTCCACCTTATCCATCTCTTTTATCATGCTTCTTACCGAGGTTGACGGCAGACTTGAATCCACAAGAAGCATATGAGTAGACGCTATGTCAAACTCCTCTGAAAGCTTGGTATTGGCAACAACACATTTCATATCCTTCGGGAGCGACTCTATAAGATTGTAGTAAACCTCGCTGTTTGCTTTGTTATAGCCGTAATATGCCGGCGGAATAAGCAGCGCAAAGATTATGAGGAATATCGGGAATACCTTTGTCAAGCCTCTTGAAAGCTTATGCATATGAGGCAGCAGTGAGCGGTGCTTGGTCTTTTGCAGTGGCTTATCAAGCAGAAGAATCATTGACGGTAATATTGTAACACAACCTATAACTCCCAGCAAAACGCCCTTTGCCATTACTATTCCCAGGTCAAAACCAAGTGTAAACGACATGAAGCAAAGTGCTATAAAGCCTGCTACCGTAGTTATTGAACTGCCTACAACAGATGTAAGCGTCTTTTGAATGGCTGACGCCATAGCCTCTTTATTGTCTGGATGTGTTTCTCTCTCTTCATTATAGCTGTGCCACAGGAATATAGAATAGTCCATTGTAACGGCAAGCTGTAAAATAGCGGAAAGCGCCTTGGTTATGTAGGAGATTTCTCCCATAAAATAGTTTGTACCGAGATTGATAAGAATCGCCATGCCTATGCTTGCCAAAAATACGAACGGTACGATCCAGCCGTCTAAGAAAATTATCATGGCGAGCGATGCAAGCACAACCGCTATTGCAACATAAATCGGTTCTTCGTGTTCACACAAATCCTTAAGGTCTGTTACCATTGCGGACATACCCGAAACAAAGCACTGCTTGCCGGCTATGCTACGCACTTCTTTTATAGCGTCCATCGTTATGTCTGCGGATGTAGACGTATCAAAGAATACAGCCATCATGGTTGAATTTTCTGTATTGAATGCTTCATACAATTCATCGGGAAGTATCTCCATAGGTACAGAAATATCAAATATAGAGTCGTACCAAAGAACTGTATCAACGTGGTCAACCTTTTCTATCTCAGCTTTAACTTTGGCTACGTCCTTTTCCGGCATATCCTCAAAAATCAGGAACGAAAACGCACCTTTACCGAAGTCAT
>CADBRB010000214.1 GCA_902796955.1 uncultured Ruminococcus sp. | reverse complement strand
TATATAAAATTGGGTATATAACTGCCCATAGCATTTTGAAGTAATCCGTTACCCGTTTTTATAACCCCTATAACGGTATAACTCTCAGGTGATGAATTTGATTCAATAGTAATTCTTCTGCCGACGATGTTATCTCTGCCATATAAGTTTTGAGAAAATTCCTTGTCTACAAGACAAACATTTGAAAAGTTCTTGATATCACCTATGTTTATAAATCTTCCGTACATCAAATCAAGTGAGATAATATCACAAGCACTGCTGTCAATTCCCCAAACTATCACATCTGTGTTCTTGGATTTCAATGACGCCGTACCGGTGGTAACTACTATAGGAGTAGCTTTTTCTGAATAATCCGAATTTCTTATAACCTGAAGCTCATCTTCTGTTATATTGGAAAGTTTTTCACTTCCGCTTATCGAAATACCGTTCAGACCCAAGCTGTCAAATTCACGGCTAACCGCAGATGCACCTATATTGCTTATATTACCTATAACTATCACAGAAGCAATGCCTGTTGCAATGCCGCTTACCGTTAATATATTTCTGCTTTTTCTTCTGAAAATACACTTGGCGGCATTAATAAAGTAATCACCTATCATGTCGCACCTCGCCCCATACAGGCACAACAGGAATGTTATCTTCAAATTTATTCGCAGATGCTATAATCAGAGTATCCGTCGATATTCCCTTGATTATTTCGATTCCGCTGTCATACTCCTGTCCTGTTGTCAGATATTTTTTATGCGCTTTTTTATTACTGTACACGTAAACATATTCTTTTCCGTCTTCATCTGAATAAATGCAGTCATAAGGCACTACAATCCTGTTTTTATCTATAGAAACAGTGATTTCACATTTAGCCGTATATCCGGCCTTAATGTCATTAGTTGCGTTATCGACCGAAACTACAACGTCAACTGTTGTTTCTCTGCCTAATGACGTTGTAGTCTGGGCCGCTTCATCAGCTATTTGCCTTACCGTTCCCATAAACTCCTTGCCTACAAATCCGCTACCTGTTATTCTGACAGCTTGTCCTACTTGAATGTCAGAAATTTTATTCTCATTTACAGGTAGTCTGACCTGCAAATCATCTTTTGTGTCAAAGCTTATAATTGTACTTCCGGATTTTATAAAATCACCAATCTTGTAGTTGATATTCTTAACGATGCCGGAGTATTCCGATTTTATTAGAGCTGATTCAAAATGCTCATTATTCAAATTTTCTACACCAATTCCCGTAGATTTAAGCATATTGTAATATGATTCTGCATCCTCGTTATCTACAACAAGCTTTTTAACTTTACATAGTGCTTCGCCCTCATTAACTCTGGCATTTTTTGAAATATAAAGCTCACTTATTACGCAATCATATTCTGCTTTTACACCTGTTGACTCAACGCGCTCTATTCTTCCGTTACAGATTACCGTATTCTCAACATCTATAGGTGAAACCGAAAAAACCGACACATAAGGCACTCTGTTTTTAATCACCTCGCCAAAAATAAACGCTACCGCAATAATGGATAAACATGCTATCGACAAAATCATATATTTTTTCATAATCTAATCGGATAATACCGAACGCTCATTCCTTTCCATATAAACTTTCAAAGGATTCTCATTGCTTATAGTATTATTTAGAAAATCTTAAAGTTTATACGGATTATTAAGCTGTAAAGAAATAGCAATTCTTAGCGCATAGTTTGAATCAGGCCGCCAAATTATTTTAGCAGCCTGATTAATCATATATCCTTTGACAGAGCATCAAAAGCTTCTCTTACATTTCTAACACCAACAAGCTCGATATTCGGGAATTGCCTTGCATCCAATGACTTCATATTGTGCTTAGGAAGAACGCAAAGTGTAAATCCAAGCCTTTCCGCCTCGGATATTCTTGCCTGTATATGAGAAACCGCACGTATCTCCCCTGCAAGACCTATTTCGCCAAACGCTATGGAATGCTCGCCTATGGGTACATCCTTAAGGCTGCTTATAAGAGCCATAGCAACGGTAAGATCTACTGCCGGCTCGTCAAGTCTAAGTCCTCCAACTACGTTTATGTATGCATCTGCATTTGAGAAAAAGTAACCTGCCCGTTTTTCAAGTACAGCTAAAATAAGAGCCATCCTGTTATAATCAAATCCTGTTGACATTCTGCGTGGATTACCGTAACCCGATGCAGTTACAAGTCCCTGAATCTCTGCTAAAATCGGTCGAGTGCCCTCCATAGCACAAGCCACACAGGTTCCCGAAACATTCTTTGGACGTCCGGAAAGCAGCATCATGGAGGGATTTTCAACCTCAGAAAGACCTTTATCGGTCATTTGGAATACACCAATCTCATTGGTAGAGCCAAATCTGTTTTTGACGGCTCTCAAAATTCTGTATGACATCTGCCTGTCGCCCTCAAAATACAGAACCGAATCAACAATATGTTCAAGCACCTTCGGCCCCGCTATAGCACCGTCTTTATTCACGTGGCCAACCACGATAACCGGAATATCCAAAGCCTTTGCACTCCTCATCAATAGATTTGTGCATTCCCTTACCTGAACAACACTGCCGGGAGATGATGAAACCTCAGAAAAATTCATCGTCTGTATTGAGTCTATCATCACAAGATCCGGCTTTTCTATTTTCATTTGCTCTGCAACCGCCTGAACATCGGTTTCAGTCATTATGTACAGCCCGTTGCCTCTAACGCCGAGTCTGTCTGCTCTAAGCTTAATCTGTCTTTTTGATTCCTCGCCGGAAACATACAGTACCTTAAGCTTGTCGCACAGGTTATTGCAAACCTGAAGCAAAATTGTAGACTTTCCTATGCCGGGGTCGCCTCCGAGCAACACTATTGAGCCCTTTACAATTCCTCCGCCAAGCACTCTGTCAAGCTCATTTATACCTGTTTTATACCGTTCCTCATCGTTAGTATCTATATCGTCGAGCTGTATAGGTCTGATATTCAATGCGAAACTACGCTCGCTTTTTACCGCAGCTTGACTTACAGATGATCTAATTTCCTCATTCATAGTGTTCCATTCGCCGCAACCGGGGCATTTTCCGTACCATTTCGGTGATTCATACCCACATTCCGAGCAAACGTACATCAATTTTGATTTTCCTGCCATTTTTTCCACCTCGGCATTGTAACTGTTTTTTATCGTTCAAAATAAGTCGTATTCTAACAATACGATTTGTATAATTCCATAAATGCGATTATCTTCAAGTTTTATAAAATAGTAAATAGAAAATTCTACACTCTGTAATTATTATTATAATAATCCATTAATCCGCAGAACACGGTAAATGCCACGTTGCTTCTGTATTCATCTGTAGAAAGCAGGTATGCTTCATCGGGATTTGAAAGGAATCCGCATTCAACAACAACAGCAGGCACCTCGGCGTTCCACAAAAGATAAATATTCTTATCGGCTTTCTTTGTTTCACGCTCGTTGTCCGGCTGTAAAAGCCCTCTAAAAGCCTCTCGTATACTCGACGCAATGATTTGACTCTTTGAATTATTAGGAGAATAAAAAATCTGTGCGCCATTATAAACGCTGTCGGTAAATTTATTTTGATGAATACTGATAAAAATATTGTTTGCATCACTATTGAGAATTTTCAACCTGTTTTTTAAATCCGAGGATTTTCTTTGCTTTACATTCTCCGTGCCTTCATCGTGGATGGATACATCTTCTTCACGAGTCATCACAACGTTAAAACCCGAGAGCTTCAGAAGCTTTTCCAGCTTTAATGCTATACTCAGATTTACATCCTTTTCCACCAATCCCTCTGCGCTTACTGCGCCGCCGTCTTCTCCGCCGTGACCGGCATCTATCACGAACACAGGAGGTTCGGCAACATCTGTAACGTTTGCAACCTGAGTATCCACAATTCTAAATGCATTTGTAGATAAACTGGCAAAAACAACACACAATGATGCAACTGCGGCATAATAAATAAGAGTTATCTTTGTTTTTAACTTTTGATTCATAAAAATTCTCCCTTAAATACATATAATACAGTAAATTTTTATGAAACTAAGTGCAGACAAATTCCGGTTTTGTACCAAATATTTTTATAGTTTTTTCGCTTAAAAATATAGGGATGACGGGTTGCCGCCGGAAAAGGCAGACAAGAAAAGTCATCCCCAATTTATAAACCAATGTTGCAAGCTCTCAATTCAAAAGCTCAATAATACATTTGTATTGTTAAATCAATCCTCGTCAGGCTCGTCAGGCATATCCCAGTTGTGCCAAACGTTTTGGACATCATCATTTTCTTCCAAAATATCAAGCAGTCTCTGCATTTTGGTTATAGCTTCCTCATCTGTTAATGCGGTATATGTGCTGGGTACCATCTCAACCTCAGCCGAAACAAAGCTATAGCCCTTTGCAGTAAGATCATCGTTTACTGCCGAGAAATCCTCAGGTTCGGTGTATATCTCAAATACATCATCATTTGCGGCAAAATCAGACGCACCGCATTCAAGAGCGTCCTCCATTACCTTATCCTCGTCCAAGTCCTCGTTTTCAACTATAAGAACGCCTTTTTTGGAGAACATAAACGAAACGCAGCCCGGTGTACCCAAATTGCCGCCGAATTTATCAAAATAATGCCTCAAATCTCCGGCCGTTCTGTTTCTGTTATCGGTCAAGGTTTCAACAATTACAGCAATACCGGAAGGACCGTATCCCTCATATGTAATTGACTCATAATTATTGGCATCGCCATCGCCGGACGCTTTCTTGATAATACGCTCGATATTCTCATTAGGAACATTAAATGACTTTGCCTTGGCGATACAATCCTTTAACTTTGAATTGCTTGCCGGATCAGGTCCTCCACCATCTCTTACGGCAACAGCCAATTCACGTCCTATTTTTGTAAACACCTTAGCTCTTGCACCGTCAATTTTAGCCTTTTTTTGCTTTATTGTACTCCATTTTGAATGTCCTGACATATAAATCGGTATGCAGACAGCCTGCATACGTCCTCCCTTCGCTGATATATATGTTTATTGTAGCACAGATAATAAGAAATATCAAGATTTTCTTTACACTAAATGCAACAAGAACACATCAAAAATCACAACAAATTTCACCAATCTATATCAAATGAATATAAATCAGCTTATAAAATTATCTATATATTGTGTAAAGTTGATTAGCATTACATAATTAATTCTATCTATTTTACTACATTTTTTAAGAAACAACAAACTATATATTGTTATTGCCTGTTTATTAAATACTCAACAGCAGCTTTGTATCCCTCAAACCCTAATCCGCAAATTGTTTTTTCCGCAAACAGACTTACAAAGGATTTTTTTCTAAAATCCTCCCGCTCATTTACATTGGACAGATGTACCTCAACTGTAGGTATGCTTACTGCCTTAAGTGCATCTAAAATACCTACCGAAGTGTGTGTGTATGCGGCAGGATTGATGACTATTCCGTCGATTTTATCAAAATAAGCCTGCTGTATTCTGTCTATTATTGCGCCCTCGTGATTTGACTGATACACCTCAACCTCAACCATGTTTTCATTACATATGCTGTTAATATAGTTTTCAAGGTCGCCGTATGTCCGTTTGCCGTAGATATCCGGCTCACGAATGCCCAGCATATTGAGATTAGGTCCGTTTATAACCAATAGCTTCATTTTTAAAAACCTCCGCAATTCTATTTACTGTATCTTGAAAATCACCGTTATTATCTATTACGGCATCGCTGAAATAATCATATGACGCTTTGCGTTCCGCATACATTTTTTCAAGCTCATCAAGTCCTTTGGAAAGCGGCCTGCCATCTGTAGCAAGTCTGGATAATTGTCTTTCAATACAGAATATCATTCCGTTTTGTGCAAGGCTGTATTTATTATCCCTGTTTAGCACCACACCGCCGCCTGTAGAAATCACCTTGCCGCTCAGCATAGCTATTTTGCGTGTATATTCAAGCTCCAGCTTTCGGAAATGAGCCTCACCGAATTTTGCAAAAATATCAGGTATAGTCATTCCCTCGCCCTTAACGATTTCAGTATCTATATCTATATAATCTTTGCCGAGTGTTTTAGCTAAGCTTCTGCCTATAGAGGATTTACCCGAACCCGGCATACCTGTCAAAACAACATTTTTTACAGATGTAATCAAGTTCCTGTATACATTTTGTGCTGTTGCATCATCAATACATTCACCCGTAAACAGTTCGCAGGCTCTTACAGCCTGCATTACAAGCATATACAACCCGCCTGCGGAGCTGATGTTCCTTTCTTCGGCGTCAAACACAAGCTTTGTTTTTAAAGGATTGTAAACTACGTCCAGCACGGCACAGCAGTTTTTGAACAAATCAAGATTTACCAATGATTTTCCACTGTTAGGGTACATTCCGACCGGTGTTGTATTGATTATTATGTCTGCGTCGTTCCAGGCGGACAAATTATCATAGTTATACTCACCTTCTCGCGATACGCCTATTATTGAGCCTGCTTTTCTGTCTGAACAAACAGAACGTACCGTCTTAAAAGTACCGCCGCTACCCAGAATAGCAACCTTTTTACCGCAAACAGCCGTTCCGGTTGTATCAAGCAATGCTTCAAATCCGTCGTAGTCGGTATTATAACCGTATAAATCACCGTTTTTTTGCCTTACAACCGTGTTTACACTTCCGATTTTTCTTGCACTGTTTGAGATTTTGGCACAGTATGGAATAACCGTCTGTTTATACGGGATTGTTACGTTAAAACCGCTGTATTCACTATTACCGAGTATGTCTGCAAGCCGATCCTCGTCTGTAGGCAGTAAATCATATTCATAATGTCCCAAAGCCTCGTGTATCTGCTTAGAATAGCTGTGTTTTAATGTTTTTCCGAGCAATCCGTACTTCTTCAAACGAGCCACCCCCCACAATTACCCCTCAGTATAGCTTCCGAGGAATACAAACTTTTCTGATGTTTCATTAAATTCATCAAGTATACTCAAAACATCCTTTGAATATACCGAGGCGTCAAGATCAAAGTAGAACAAAAACTCAAAGTCTTTGCCTACAATCGGTCTGCTCTCAAGCTTAGTAAGATTCAGCCCCAGTGCCGCAAGCTTTGCGATAACACTGTAAAGTGCGCCTGGAGTGTGATTTATTGTCATCATAAGGCTTATTTTGTTTGCGCCGGGGTATATACGCAAATCCTTTGATATGCAGATAAAACGTGTAAAATTGCTACCGTCGTCGGCAATCTTATCGTTTATTATTTCAAGTCCGTAATAAGATGCGCAATCCGGACTGGATATAGAAGCAATGTCATTTCTGTCAGATTCAGAAACAAGCTTTGCGGCAACAGCTGTGTTCTCACATACCGTTAGCTTGATATTCGGATGTTTTTTCAGAAATTCCGAACACTGGCCGATAGCTTGTTCGTGCGAAAAAATCTCGGTTATCTGCGAGATATCCACGCCCCTTTTACCCATAAGCGCATGGTTGATTTTAAGCTTTATACTTTTAATTATGCTAAACCTATAGTTCTGCATAAGGTCGTAAACCTCGTTCACTGTACCGTGAATACAGTTTTCTATGGGAAGTATGCCGTAATTGCAAAGCCCGCTTTGCACCGCATTGAAAACTCCGTCAAACGTTTTAAAATACATAATGCTTGCCGATCCGAACAGCTTATCGCATGCAAGCTGTGAATAAGCCCCCTCAATGCCCTGACAGGCTACAATACCCTTTTTAGGGAACATTTGCGGAGTGTTTGCAAGAGCTTCTTTTATTCTTGATGAAAGCTCGCCGTTTTTAGAGCTGTTTAGCTTGCTTTGATATGAACGGCTTAGGTCGAACAGCGTTGAAAACAGCACCTTAGCATAATCCTCCATGCTCTCCCCTGCATTTTCGGTAATCCTGTTTAATATCTCACGTTCTCTGCTTTTGTGCGTCACAGTCATAGATTGACTCTTTTTCAGTTCGGCTATTTTTGCCGCAACGTCCATTCTTTTAAGAAATAAATCAAGTATTTCATCATCTATTTTGTCAATTTGATTTCTGTAATCTGTTAATTCCATAATAAGCTTCCTTTCGCTATAAAAATTTCAAATCAAAGTATAAAGTCAGCTATAGCCAGTGCGGCGGCCGCTTCAACGCAAACAACCGCTCTCGGCACTATACAGGGGTCGTGCCTGCCGTGTATTTCAAGCTTTGTATTTTCATGCCTTGAAAGGCTCACCGAACACTGCTGTGTCGCTATTGACGGAGTAGGCTTGAAAGCCGCCCTGAAAATTATCGGCATACCGCTTGCCATACCGCCCAATATTCCACCGTGATGATTGGTTTCGGTAACTATATCTCCGTTATGCATTACAAACGGGTCGTTACATTCACTGCCGAGCATACTCGCACTTGCAAATCCACTGCCAAATTCTATGCCCTTAACAGCACCTATTCCGAAAACAGCATATGATATTTTTCCCTCTAATCCGCCGAAAAGCGGACCTCCTATACCGACAGGTAAGCCGCTTATACCGCATTCGACAATTCCACCTAACGAGTCATTCCGCTCTTTTGCCTTTATTACAGCTGCTTTCATTCTTTCTCCTGCCTCATCTGAAAGTACCGCAAAATTCGACTTGCTAAGCTTTTCAATGTTCCAATTTTCAGGGTCAATCGTATCAAAAGGTAAGTCCTCTATATCGGCAATCGAGGCGATATGCGCTATGATTTTCACATTCCTGCGCCTGAGAATTTGCATGACAATACCTCCTGCCGCACAGAGCGGAGCCGTAAGCCTTCCGGAAAAATGTCCTCCACCTCTATAGTCATTAAAGCCATTATACTTTACATACGCAGGATAATCCGCATGACCCGGTCTTGGTATATCAAAAGCATAATCCTGAGAGCGTGTGTTTGTGTTTTCTATGATTACGCACAGCGGAGCGCCGGTAGTATATCCGTTGTATATTCCGGAAATTATTTTGGGTATATCGGCTTCTTTTCTCGGTGTTGAATACGGTGTGTTTCCTCCCGGCCGTCGATGCATAAAAGCTTCAAGCTCTTCCATATTAATTTCTTCTCCTGCGGGAAGATTATCAAGAACCGCCCCTACCGCAGTGCCATGAGATTCACCGAATATACTTATTTTTATATTTGTTCCAAAATCAGATGACATTGATTTCACCTCCGAGCATATTAAAATCCTCTATAAATGAAGGATAGGATTTATTTACAGCCTCCATACCCTCGATAATCACCTTATTTTTACTTATAAGCGAGGCTACCGCTGCCGACATGGCTATCCTATGGTCATTTTTGCTGTTGGTTTTTCCTCCGGTAATGTATCCGTGACCTTCTACTATCATTTCATCATCATGAATATATGCCTCTCCGCCCAAATCGGTAATAACCTGAAGCATCGCATCAAGCCTGTCGCTCTCCTTTATTCGCAGTCTTCCCGCATTATAGAGCCGTGAACGACCGCTTGCGCCCAAACACAAAACAGCGAGTATCGGAAAAAGATCCGGACACTGCGACACATCTACATTAATAGGATTGGCGCACTGTTTTTTCACGGTACATACACCGTTCTCAAGGCATACATCGGCACCGTACTCTTTCAGAATATTCAGTATCGACATATCACTTTGCAGTGATTTTTCGTCGAGATTTCCGAGCGAAACGCTTCCGTCTAAAGCCGCACCGACCAGTAAAAAAGCGGCATTTGACCAATCGCCCTCAATTTCAAGATTTTTTATACATTTATAGCGTTGATTTCCTTTAACATAAAATCCGTAATCTGTTTTTATCGCTTCTACTCCAAATTTACTCATCATTGAGAGCGTCATATCTACATATGCGGCAGATTCAAGCTTTGTTGTAATAAAAATTCTGCTGTCACCATCCAAAATCGGCAGGGCAAACAGCAATCCCGATATAAACTGTGAGCTGACACTACCCGTAATTCTAAAGTCGCCGCTTTCAGGTCTGCCTGATACCGTCAGAGGAATACTTTTACCCGAAAATTCAGCACCACGCTCCGACAATGCATCAATGAGCTGATAAACAGGTCTTTCAGGTAACCTGCCTCTGCCGGTAAAGGTTGTATTATCGCATAAAACAGCCGCAACTGGAAGTAAAAATCGCAATGTTGAGCCGCTTTCACCGCAATCCACCGTTATATCATTTTGTGGAAGCATTGGATTTACCGTGTATCTGTTTCCATGCACTTCAATGCTCGCTCCCATAGTATTCAAGCACTGCACCGTAGCCTCAATATCGGCAGATGTTGTTGAAATAATAAGTTCCGATGCCCCGTCTGAACATAATGCCGCACATATCAACGCCCTGTGAGCCGCCGATTTTGAGGCAATAGCATTAAGCTTACCGAATATACCGTTTTTGGGCTTTACAGCTTGAGCTATCATAACAACTTCACCGCCTTATCTCATCGCCTCGTTTAAAAAGTCATACATCGAAGCTACATTTGTTTCATACAAAAAGCATTTTCCTATTTTTTGGGGAAGCACTAACTTTATGCTGTTCCCACTTCTTTTTTTATCCTTAATCATCACATTATACAGCTCTTGAGCCGTGCAATTAAATTCAACGGGGATCCCGTTTTTTGTAAGCACCGACATTATCGGCTCACTACAGTCATATTCTGAAAAACCAAGCCTGTAAGCTGCCTTTGATATCATTACCATGCCTATGCCCACAGCAAAGCCGTGAGGAATCTTAAAATCAGAAACCTTTTCGATTGCGTGTCCTATCGTATGCCCGAAATTAAGGAGCTGACGCTCTCCCCTGTCAAACTCGTCATGAGAAACTATATCGGCTTTTATCTGAACGCAACCGGCTATGATTTCTTCCAAACTGCCTTTAATATCTCCGCTAAATCTGTCAAACAACCGCTCATCGCAGATAACGCCATACTTGACAGCCTCAGCCAATCCTTCCGCAAAAACTGAATCGGGCAAAGTATTGAACGAATTGATGTCACATAGAACAAGCCTCGGCTGATGAAAAGCACCAGAAAGATTTTTACCGCTTTTAAGATTTACTCCGGTTTTCCCGCCAACAGACGAATCGACCGCCGCTAAAAATGTTGTAGGCATTTGCACAAAGTCTATTCCTCGCAAATAAACTGCCGAGGCAAAACCGGCCATATCACCGGTTATTCCTCCGCCCAAAGCTACAATGCAATCAGTTCTTGTAAGATTATGTTCTGCAAAAAATTCCAGCATATCTGTAACTGTCTGCATATTCTTGCTGTTTTCGCCGTGTTTAAAGACGAATTTGCAAACTTTAAAACCTGATTTACTAAGTACATTTACAACCTGATTGCTGTAAAGTTCATCAACTTTATCATCAGTAATAACTGCGATATTTACTGCATTTGTTACCTTTTTTATATAAGTTGAAGCATCATTCATCAAACCTGCCGATATTATAACTCGATACGATGATGTCTTTGCATTTACATCTATAAGCTTCATAATTAAAACCATGCGGTAATAAACGAAATAACCGTCACAACCGTTTACCTTTCTCAAAAAGTATTGTCATCATCGCTGTCGGCAAGTATTTTTTTCTCTTTGCCGTCATGCAAAAGGGATGTCATCATTTTTCTGTCATCATTTTCGAGAGCTGTTTTAAAATCATTTAAATTACTTATAAGTTGCGAAATCTCGGTAATCAAGGCGTCCTTATTGTCAAAAAACAGTTCGCACCACATTTCTTCATTCAAATAAGCAACTCTTGTCATGTCCTTAAAGCTTCCGGCAGAAAGCCCCCTGTGGTCACGTGCGGTTGGACTTTTGATATATGAGCTTGACAGAACATGAGCAAGCTGTGATGTATAAGCGATAATTCTGTCATGCTCCTGCGGTGTTTTTACGGTTATTCTGCCAAAGCCTATGGAGAGAAAGAATTTCTTCATTTTATCCATCGTTTGTATGCTTATATTGGGATAAGGCGTTAAAATCATCGACGCATTTTTAAAAATCTCAGCATTTGAAAACTCGAATCCAGATTTCTCTATTCCTGCCATTGGATGTCCGCCTATAAACGTAAAACCGTACTGTTGAGATATCCTTCCGGCTTCTTCGCAAATCTTGGATTTTATGCCGGTGCAGTCAATAACTATGGCATTTTTAGATATCAACGGTGCAATTTCATGCAAAACATCAAGCGTGCTCTGCGGATAAAGCGCAATGATAATCATATCACACTCAGGTATTCTATCGTCCTCAAGCTGATAGTTTATAGCCTCCATCAGCTTCGCTTTAAGCACCACACTTTTATTGATATCCCTGCCGAGTACAGTATGCCCGGTGTTCAGCCTGATTGCCTTTGCAAGCGTTCCGCCTATAAGTCCCAATCCTATAATTCCTATAACCATATCATACACCGATTAAACATTGCTGTTTAAGCAAAGCTATTCCTTTCAAAACAATTTTTTTATTCTCTACAGTCAATCCAAAATAAACAATTTGTATATTTCAATTAACAGCATAAGTTGAAAATGTGAATTTAACCATGATTTCAGGCAAAAAGTTTATTATACTATATGTATTTTTATAAAATTACAGTTTTTTACAATATGAATATCAAAACTCAGCCATAACCGCCCTGATTTTCGATATTTGAACTGCGAGCTTGTCAAACGCCTCCGGAGTGAGTGATTGAGGGCCGTCGCAAAGTGCCTTTGATGGATTATTATGCACCTCAATTATTAGTCCGTCCGCTCCTGCCGCAACAGCCGCCAGCGACATAGACGGAACAAACCTTGATGCGCCCGTAGCATGGCTCGGATCTATTATTATAGGAAGATGCGTCAATGCCCTAAGCGCAGGAATTGCCGATAAATCCAACGTGTTTCTGGTTGCTGTTTCAAATGTGCGTATTCCTCTCTCGCACAGGATAATCTGCTCATTGCCGCCTGCCATTATATATTCGGCACTCATAAGCAGTTCTTGCAAAGTATTGGCAAGTCCTCTTTTTAAAAGAATAGGCTTCCTTGTTTTTCCAAGCTCTTTTAAAAGCTCAAAATTTTGCATATTTCTTGCGCCAACCTGTATTACATCAACGTCCTCAAAAAGTTCAAGCTGGGAAATATCCATTATCTCGGTAACAATAGGCATTCCCGTAAGCTTTTTAGCTTCCAGCAAGAGCTTGATTCCGTCAGCTCTTAAACCCTGAAAAGCATATGGTGAGGTTCGTGGCTTGAACGCTCCTCCTCTGAGCAGACTTGCACCGGATTTTTTAACCGCCTCTGCAATTTGACAGATTTGCTCTTCTGATTCTACCGAACACGGACCGGCGATGATTTTAAAATTCCCGCCTCCGATTTGCACACCGTTGACATCAACAACCGTGTCGTCCGGGTGAAATTTCCTGTTTGCGTTCTTATACGGCTCCTGTATTCTTCTTACGTCTTCAACTATATCGAGTGCCTTTATAAGCTCTATGTCAACAAGTGATGTATCACCTACAAGTCCCATTATAGTTTGATTTAAACCCTCGCTCAAATGAATATTAAGTCCAAGGCTTTTAATCCATTCCTTAAGATTGTCCAGCTGTTGTTCGTTAGGATTTTTCTTGAGAATAACTATCATTATAATTCCTCCTAAAAAATTAACCTCACAATGCAAGTATACATCGTGAGGTTTTAGATTCAGATTGTATTGATGTAAATTAATCGTCAATCCTGATTTAACCTTGCGTTGCATACCTATAAGCCCTACTCATAAAATAAGTAAAGCTAAAGTAAAAGTATGCGTTTGTAAAGTTAAAATTAGTCATAACTTTATCTCCATCGCTAAAATTTGTTAAAATGATAGCACACCAAATCTAATCTGTCAATAGATTTTTTAGATTTTTTTATTGCAACGATTGAAATCAAATGCAGACTATAAAAAAGATACCTTGAATAATCGGTACAATATAATCTGCTTCACTCCGTTTTTCTGTTGGTTTTTACAAGCTCCTCAATAATTGATTTTACCGTGTCCTCACAGTTTGCACAGGCAGTACCGCACAGGGTCATGTCCTGCACCTCGTCGTACGTAGTAGCGCCCTCTTTTATTGCGCTTTCTATGTCATGATAGCTTACATTGTTACATTTGCAAATAATATCCTTCATATTTTCACCTACTTAAATTTCAATAAGATATACTCTTATATTAACCGAATTTCTCGCAGTGAAACATAGTAATACAAATTGTATATATATTCTAAAAGACGGCAAAAACAGCCTATAACAATATATAGATAAATTCAAAAATAACATCAGCTATTTATCAGCACTTTAATATCTGTAAAACTATATAGCTTTACCAATATGTTGTTATAGATTATGAGAAATGCAAATCCTACAGTAAATTTGTAATATACAAACAGTTTATTAATTCTTCATGCATTGATCGGCCGCAAGCATTATTCCGTACTTTCCGCTATG
>CADBRB010000213.1 GCA_902796955.1 uncultured Ruminococcus sp. | reverse complement strand
GCTTTACCCTGCTTGCGGAATATGAGTAGTAACCCGGTTTGTATTTTACATGATAAACATATTTATAGATTAAAATCTGCCGATTTACCGGCAGTTTTTTTATTTTAAAAGCGGAACTGTTGAAAAATCTATACTTTATATTATAATATAAGATGCAGATTTTGATTGATTGAGATTTTTATATGGTTTTGTTGTAAAAAGAAAATCTGATGTTTAATGTAAAATCGACACTTTTTGTTTTGAGTGTCGTTCATTTGAGCCTGCCGCCATGATAAAATGTACTCATAAAATTCAAGGAGGAACTCAAAATGAACACAGACAAAACTTATGCAGAAAAAATCGCAAGCGAATATGCATCCAAGGAAACAAGAAAAGTTGTAGCTCTTAAAAAGCTTGATAATCGTGCAAAACGTCCGGCTAACATTTTTGCTTAAACCTTTGGCATTGTCGAATCACTTTTGCTGGGTGTTGGCATGTGCCTATCCATGAATGTCATAGGGGACGGCAGTACATGGCTTATAGCTCTCGGCATTATTGTAGGTATACTTGGATTATCAGGCGTATCGCTAAATTACTTGTTCTACAAAAAAATACTCGAACATTCTAAAAAGAAGTATTCCGCCGATATCATATCTCTTGCAAAACAGATAGCGGAAGAATGAAGGAGCAGCTATGAATAAGCTAAAAAGCAAATATCTTTATACAGCCTCGCTTATGGACGAGGCTTTCCTGCTTTTGCTGGAACAAAAGGATTACGAAAAAATCACCGTAAAAGAGATTTGCCAAAAGGCAGGTGTAAATCGTACAACTTTTTATCTGCACTATGAGTCTATAAACGACCTTTTGGAAGAAACTATAGCAATGATTAACGAAAGATTTAAGCTGTCACTTTCTGTAATTACATCAGCCAATCCGAGCAAAGAGATTTTGACAAGTGAAAAGTATCTCAGACCGTATCTTGTATTTATCAAGGAAAACATGAGAGCCTACAGAGTTATACATATGAAGGATAAGCTGTTTAATTCTCAAAAAACGTTTGAAAGCTTTTATAAAACAATATTCTCTCCTGCACTCACTCACTTTGGAGTGTCAGAAAAAGAGAAAAAATATGTGTTTGCATTTTATACGCAGGGAACAGTGGCAATAATAGACGAATGGCTTGAGAATAATTGCAGTGATGACATTGATATGATTATAGACCTTATAATGCGGCACACTATGGCTTATGAGATAGGAGAACAATGAGTAGCAGAAAGATTATAATTAAAAAATGGAAAAACGATTACGATTTCAAAACGTTCATTAATGCGTTCATATCACTTACCGCAACGGCAATGTTTGCGCTGTACAACGGTTTTCTTGGCATACACAATTCTTCTTTGTGTTATACGGCTATTTGCTTTTACTATATTATAATTGTAATTTTGCGAGGGTTAATTGTTATCTCAGAAAGAAAGATTTTGCAAAGCGACAACAGTGAAAAAAGCAGAAATAAGATATTTATAGTTGCGTCGACTTTGCTTTTGCTATTGAACATAAGCTTGATAGCTCCGATTTCTCTTATGGCAGTTCAACGTAAGCCTGTCAGCCTAACGCTTATTCCGGCAATAGCTATGGCGGCTTATACAACATATAAAATAGCAATGGCATCGGTTAATCTTTATAGAAGAAAAAGGTCGTCGAATGTTCTTGTTAAATTGTTAAGGACTATCAACTTTATTGATGCGTTGGTATCTATACTTACACTTCAAAACACGCTTATTATGGTAAATTCAAACGGTAAAGATTTCAGCTTACTTCCGCTAACTGCTTCCGCAAGTGCGGCAGTTATGATTACTATTTTGATTCTATCTATTTCCACATTGATAAAAGGAATAAAGAATATAGAATCGTAATCATCTGTAAAAGCCGATTGAACAGAAAAGAAAAAATGATGCATTTTTAGTTAATGGCTCGAATTTGCACGCCTGAAGGATGAGTATTTTTATCCGGCGTTTCTAAAAAATGAGATTTTTAACCTGCCGGATAGCTTTACCCTGCTTGCGGAATATGAGTAGTAACCCGGTTTGTATTTTACATG
>CADBRB010000212.1 GCA_902796955.1 uncultured Ruminococcus sp. | reverse complement strand
GAATACATTGGTAATGCCGTCACCGCCAATACCAAAACTAAGCATAAAGAAATACCACGTTTGATAAAAGCATTTTTGAATGTTCTTTTCATTTGTAATTCCTCCGTTGTAAAGATTTATCTTGAGTTTTGGGTTGAATAGTTAACTGAATTTATACAAAATTCCGCTTACTAAAATTCTAAAGAAATATTAATAAATATTTGGACTTCTACCATTCAAAATTTTCAGATAAATGTACATAGCACACCCCTCCAAATAAAAAAGTGCGCAACTTGAAGTTACGCACCCAAAAAACGCAAACTCCAAATTGCGGTTCAACAATTCTCTTAAAACAACTCGCCATAGTATGCACTTTTGTATAAGAAATTAGAGCATGCATTTTTTACATAATAAAAAATTGCACACTTAGCGAGTTTTTAAACTATATTGTTTAAATGTTGTTTAAATTTTTACAAAACATCTCCTTAGAAAATTGTTGAACCAATATTATTTTAATATATCAAACCATTAAAGTCAATCCCCCCACCTATTACATTTTGATTTCAAAACAAATACAATTAAATTACAGTTTGCAAAATTCGTTGAAAAATGAGTTTTTACGGCTATAATTGTATTTGTATTAAAAATCAAAGGAGTAATAAAAATGAAAAAATCATTAAAAGCATTGGTGTTGGTTATGTGCTTGGCAATATGTGCGGCATTTACTGCCTGTGATAAAGAGCATGCCGATTCAGGCTCGGAGGCTTCTCAGGATGAAAGCTCTACTGCTGTGTCTGCGGCCGTAGACAGCCTGCCCACCGTCAGCGATATGATAACAGACGATACAAGCAGTGTTGACGCAACAGATGATACAAGCAGTGAAGCCGAAAGCGATGATAACGGCGCACAGGCATACAGCGAAGTGCTTGCAAGCTATAAAAAGGTTATCGACAGCATAGTCGATGGTACTTTTGATTTGGATACTGCGCTTGATGATTTCCCCTATATAAACGAAAACGAAAGCTATAAGTGGAGAAATATGCTCGGTGAGCTCTCAAATGCTTATAAGTATACCTATAGTAATTTGGGCTATGATTTGGGCTATGCTCTGTATGATATTGATAAAGACGGCACAGATGAACTTTTCCTTATAAATAGAGAGCATGATATATCCGCTATATTTACTTTAATCGACGGCGAGGTACAGTTTTTGGACGCATACTGGGCAAGGTATTATGCCATATTGTGTGATGACAATACTGTTTTTACCCACGGCACCGGTAGTGTTGATTCTTTTGAAGATGTTCTTTACAAGCTTAGTGAGGGTAAGCTTGTTGAGATTTTAAGCTTTGGTTGTGAAAGAGGAAATTACTATAAGGTCATGGACGGTGAGCGCAGTGATATAACTCAAGAAGAGTATTTTAGCCAAAGCAAATCATATGAAAAAAATAATAATGAGGTACTTGAGTTTATCGCTGTCTGATTAGTATTTTTCAACCATAATTTATATTAATTATTATTAAAATACTTTAAACAAATATTGGCGGAAAATTTTTGAGAATGAGGCGGAGAACGCAGAAATACTAATGCGTTCTGATTTAGTTATAATATAAATTTCGATTTGTTTTGCTAAAAACAACGTTTTAATTCAGAAATTGCTTTCTCAACACTGTCTGATTTTTAGGTTTAGTCTATCATTAATTCAATAATTACATTTTGATTTCAAAACGAATACAATTAAATTACAGTTTGCAAAATTTGTTGAAAAAAGAATTTTTGCGGTTATAATGTAATATGTAATAAAAATCAAAGGAGTAATAAAGTAATGAAAAAACCATTCAAATTTTTAGTGTTGGTCTTGTGTTTGGCAATGTGTGCGGCATTTACCGCCTGTGATAAAGAGCCTGCTTCTTCAGCTTCCGAAACCTCTCAGGATGTAAGCTCGGCTGTTGTGTCTTCTACCGAAAGTGACCTGCCCACAGTCAGCGATATGATTACAGACGATACAAGCAGTGTTGACTCAACAGATGATACAAGCAGTGAAACCGAAAGCGAAAATGACGGCGCACAGGTGTACAGCGAAGTATTGACAGGCTATAAAAAGGTTGTTGATAGTATTGTTGCCGGCACTTTTGATATGGAAGCTGCACTTGCCGATTTTCCTTGTTTAAACGAAAGCATCAGCTACAAGTGGAGCAGTATGCTGGGCGAGCTGCAAATGTCAACCGAAAAATTGGGATATGCTCTGTATGATATTGATAAAGACGGCAACGATGAGCTTTTCCTGATAAACAGCGATTACGTTATATCTGCTATTTTCACGGTTAATGATGACAAGGTACAGCTTTTGGACGCATATTGGGCAAGATATACTGCTAAGCTTTGCGATGATAATACTGTTTTTACCAGCGGCTCCAGCGGTGCATCAAATTTTGAAACTGTTGTTTACAAGCTCAGCGAAGGCAGCTTTGTTGATGTAGCAAGCTTTGGCTGTGATGACGGTAATTTCTTTATGATTTCTGACGGTGAACACGTTGAAATAACACGTCAAGAATATGCCGACAAAGCAGATTCATATAAGAGTATTAATGACAGCTTAAATTTCGTTGCAATTTGATTAATAGTATGCAAGATAAATAAAAAACAGTGATGAAAGAATATCTTTCGTCACTGTTTTTTTACGCTGATAAAAGCAAACCCGCAAGCAGGATACGCTTGCGGGTCTACCTAAAAAAGAGTGTAAATTATGAAAAAAATACTACTTACTACTTATACTCTAATTAAATTATTCGTTGATTTCTGTAACAACGCCTGATCCTACTGTACGGCCGCCTTCACGGATAGCGAAGCGAAGCTCTTTCTCAATAGCGATAGGAGTGATAAGCTCAACATCCATAACAACGTTGTCACCAGGCATACACATTTCTGTTCCCTCAGGAAGTGTAATAACGCCTGTAACGTCTGTTGTTCTGAAATAGAACTGAGGTCTGTAGTTATTGAAGAAAGGAGTATGACGTCCGCCCTCTTCCTTAGTCAATACGTAAACCTGACCTCTGAACTTTGTATGCGGATGAATTGTGCCGGGCTTTGCAAGAACCTGACCTCTTTCGATTTCATTTCTCTGAACGCCACGGAGGAGAACACCGATGTTATCTCCAGCCTCAGCATAGTCAAGAATCTTTCTGAACATTTCAATACCGGTAACAACAACTTTTCTCTTTTCGTCTGTAAGACCAACTATTTCAACTTCCTCAGAAGTCTTCAACTGTCCTCTCTCAACTCTACCTGTAGCAACTGTGCCACGGCCTGTGATTGTGAATACGTCTTCAACAGGCATAAGGAACGGCAGGTCAGCTTTACGCTCAGGAGTCGGGATAAACTCGTCAACAGCCTTCATAAGCTCATGGATGCAAGCATACTCAGGAGCATTCGGATCCTTAGATTCGGAAGTAAGTGCAAGATAAGCAGAGCCGCGGATGATAGGTGTTTCATCGCCCGGGAAATCATACTCATCGAGTAACTCACGGATTTCCATCTCAACGAGGTCGAGAAGCTCTTCGTCGTCAACTTGGTCAACCTTGTTCATGAAAACTACGATGTACGGAACACCAACCTGACGTGAAAGCAGGATATGCTCTCTTGTCTGAGGCATAGGACCGTCAGCAGCAGAAACAACGAGGATAGCACCGTCCATCTGAGCAGCACCTGT
>CADBRB010000211.1 GCA_902796955.1 uncultured Ruminococcus sp. | reverse complement strand
CCGCCGCCTCAGCTATTACGGGTGTATTTACCGATGCAAGGACGCTCGGTGAATATCCGCAGATTAGTCTGCCCGAAAAATTTATGATAAATGACAACATGGTTATTGCTCCTGCTCCCGTTGAGGAGATGGACAGCGTAGAGATACTCAGAGGACCGAATATAAAGGAGTTCCCTGCATCATATCCGCTTAGCGATAGTATAGAGGCAAAGTGTGCGCTCAAGGTGGGCGATAACATAACAACAGACCATATTATGCCTGCCGGAGCAAAGATTTTGCCGCTTCGCTCCAATATCCCCGCAATATCTCAGCACTGCTTTACAGTCTGCGATAAGGAATTTCCAAAACGTGCTTTGGAGCTTAAAAAGAGCATAATTGTAGGCGGAGCTAATTACGGTCAGGGCTCATCACGCGAGCACGCCGCTCTTGCGCCGCTGTATCTGGGGGTTAAGGCGGTTTTGGTTAAGTCTTTTGCACGTATTCACCGCTCAAATCTCATAAATGCGGGAATTTTGCCGCTTACATTTGCTGACGAGAGTGATTATGACAGCATTGTTCAGGGTGATACTCTCTCTATGCCGGACGTTAAAAAGTGTGTTGAAAACGGCAGTGACATAGTTATAGAAAACCTCACAAACGGCAGGAAAATCGTTGCAAAATGTGAGCTTACAGACAGAACAAGAGCGATTATCCTTGCCGGTGGTTTGCTCAACTATACCAAGAACAACAGCTGAAAGGACGAGTATTTATGGCAGACAGAATACAGATGAAAACGCCGCTTGTAGAGATGGACGGCGACGAAATGACAAGGATTATCTGGAAGATGATAAAGGATATTCTTATCACACCCTATGTTGAATTGAAGACGGAGTATTATGATCTCGGTTTAAAGCACAGAGATGAAACAAACGATCAGGTGACGATAGACAGTGCAAACGCAACTAAAAAATACGGAGTAGCCGTAAAATGCGCAACTATAACTCCAAATGCTGACAGAGTGAAGGAGTACAGCCTCAAGCAGATGTGGAAGTCGCCAAACGGAACGATTAGAGCTATTCTGGACGGTACGGTGTTTAGAACGCCGATTATAGTAAAGGGCATCACGCCGTATATACCCACATGGACAAAGCCGATTACAATCGCACGTCATGCATACGGAGACGTTTATAAAAACACGGAAATGCGTGTATACGCAGGCGATATTGCGGAGCTTAAGGTAACACAGCCTGACGGAACAGTTAAAACCCAGCTTATACATGAATTTAAATCGAACGGTATAATACAGGGTATGCACAATATCGACAGGAGCATAGCGAGCTTTGCACGTTCCTGCTTCAACTTTGCACTTGACGCAGGCAAAGACATTTGGTTTGCATCAAAGGATACTATCTCAAAGATTTACGACCACAGGTTCAAGGATATCTTTAACGAGATTTTTGAGGAGGAGTACAAAGAAAAGTTTGAGCTTGCAGGTATAAACTACTTTTATACGCTTATCGACGACGCTGTGGCAAGAGTTATACGCTCGGACGGCGGTTATATATGGGCGTGTAAAAACTATGACGGCGATGTTATGTCGGATATGATTGCAACTGCATTCGGCAGCCTTGCAATGATGACATCGGTACTGGTTTCTCCTGAAGGCGTGTATGAGTATGAAGCGGCTCACGGCACAGTGCAGAGGCATTACTATAAATATCTGAGCGGTGAGAAAACCTCTACAAACTCGGTTGCAACGCTGTTTGCATGGACAGGTGCGCTTAGAAAGAGAGGCGAGCTTGACGGACTTGACGACCTTATGGAATTTGCCGATAAGCTGGAGAAAGCTACTATAGAAACCATAGAAAGCGGAGTCATGACCGGCGACCTTGCCGCAATCTCCACACTTGAAAATAAAAAGACGGTAGATACCGAAACCTTCCTGCGTGAGGTAAACGCAAGGCTGGAAAAGAGTGTCTGATATTTTACCTATAAAAGAATCATATAAACGTTTATCCCCGTACTGCATTTTCTGCGGTATGGGGATTTTGTGTTGTTATCAGCACCTTTTGGTAAAAACTTTCCCTATGTT
>CADBRB010000210.1 GCA_902796955.1 uncultured Ruminococcus sp. | reverse complement strand
TAGCAACTTTTTCTATGAAGCATTCAGTTTTACATTCACACTTATACGTTACTATTTTATCAAAAATTATATAATCCTTTGACGCAGAATAACCTTAACATATCACTAAATATACTCGTTACATAAAATACTACCGAATTTGTCCTGACAAGCTATTCTGCCGGAGTCTACTATAAAACTTATCATATTCTTGCTCTTTTTATGCAGAACAGCTTGCTTTTTGCGCAACTCATTGCTAAAAAAGCAAGCTGATTATAATCCTGTTGATTTTTTGTGATATACATTGACGAAAAAACAATGTATTTATTCAAATTCAATGCATTAGCAACATCTTATCATATCTCCACCCAAGCATTCACAGCAACAATCAGCACATAAAATACTTGAGCAAATATCACACCCGGTACATCCTTTAGGTTCGCCGTTGGGATTGTACCCTCCGAAAACTCCACTTCTTTGATTTCTCATAGAATTGACCGCATATATATAATCCTTGTTCATCGGGTCCATTCTGTGTGCGGTCGAAAAGCTGTTAAAAGCCTCCTCTGACCAGCCTTTCCTCTTATAAATCACTCCGCGTAAGAAGTGCCATTCGGCATCTCTGTTTGACTCAGGTACGCCCTCAAGTATTTCTTCAGCTTCAGTCAATCTATTGTTCCTTATTAGATTTCTCACATCGGTATAGTTACCGGAATCAGATGCTTCCGCATTATAATGAGGTTTTTCATATCGGTTTGTACCGCTTCCATATCCATATGCTCCGGAGCTTCTTCTGCCTCCGTTGCGTCTTTCTTTGGTTATCTCGTCGTAGGCTGCATTTATTTCCTGCATTTTTTCTGACGCCAAATCCTCTAAAGGAGAGTTTGCATAATTATCCGGGTGATATTTTTTTGAAAGCTGTCTGTACGCTTTTTTAATCTCTTCATCTGTTGCGCTTGGAGTAACTCCCAATACTTTATAAGGATCAGACATTCACATCTACCTTCTTATCAAAAATTACTTTTTTTTGTGTCATAGGTAATCCCCAATCTATGACATTGTCTATAATACCGTTGAATCTTTCAACCTCTATCAGATCAAGTGCGGATTTTGCTTCTGCCAAACATTGATTAAGTACTTCATTAAAGTAGTTTTTTTTCGCATCGCTATTCATGTCTTTTATAGAATTTGAAGTGATAAACGGATTAAAATCTCCCGATTTTTTATCTTTTTCATAATCGTCAATAGCGTCGATAAGATAAACCCATTTGCCAAAAAAGTAACCGAACTGCGAAAAAACGCGCTTTTCTTTTTCATTTTTCGCCAAAATAAGCATTATTTGGGAGAACATTTCCGCTGTTGGCTCAGCAGCCATGTCGATTTTACAATTTCCATTGCTTTCTGCGGCAATCTGATTAGCCAACATATTTTTTAAGATATCGTCAATATCCGGATACTTCTTACAGGCTTTTTTTCTCCAAAGCGCAATTATGGGATATATCATTCTTGCTCTTAACCTGGAAAAAATGCCTTTATCCAGCAAATTATCTTTCAATTTATAATACGCCGAAATTACAGAAAGAGCCGACGCCTGCTCTAATGACTGCGACCGAGTATTACAGTAGTCACATCTCTTTAATGGGTTACAGCAACATCTGCCGCTTTCTATGCTCGGCACTTCTTCAGTTATTGCTATGCCCATAAGTGCAAAAAATGTGCAATCATAATTTAATATCAGCCGTGAAAGGAAACCATAATCCCTGCCAAGCTGTCGGCAAAGTGCGCAATAGACAGATTTATATGTATAAAACTCACGCACCAGCAGTTCTTGCTTATATGGCCGCACATAACCAAACAAATAAATTCCCCTTTTCACAGCTTAAACGGAGCAGTAAATCAAGCTATTGAAGCTTGAATCTCTTTTTTACGATATTCTTCCATTATACTCTATTATTCTACTACAAACAGGTCCAAATAATAATTAACAATATGTAAATTTTAATCTTTTTGTGTAAAAAACGAATTTATTTTTAAAACTATTTGAAAAACGGCTGGTTTAATGTATAATACATACATTAAGATTTTGTAAAACTCGATTTCTATAAATTGAAAGGTACTATAAAATGAATGTATATGATTTTGATAAAACTATTTATTACAGTGACAGTACGAAGGATTTTTACTTATATTGCCTGCGTAGACACCCTAAAATGATTAAATACTGGCCATCATTAATACGTGCTTTCATTAAGTTTCGCACCGGTTCATACTCTAAAACGCAATTCAAGGAAATACTCTATCGTTTTTTACGCTGTATAGACGCAGACAAAGAGGTGGCACTCTTTTGGAATAAAAAGAAAAGCGGTATAAAAAAATGGTATTTGAACCAAAAACGCAAAGACGACTTAATAATTTCGGCATCCCCTGTGTTTTTGCTTAAACCGATATGCGATATTCTTGAGGTTGATAACCTTATCGCCTCCAATGTCAACCCGAAAACAGGGGAATACAGTGGTGAAAACTGTCACGGTGAAGAAAAGGTTCTTCAAATGTATAAAATCTACGGCAGAGTAGTACCCGATAATTTCTATTCGGATTCATATATTGATACTCCGCTTGCTGCTATAGCGAAAAAGAGTTTTATTGTAAAAGGCGAAGAATTGAGCGATTGGAATTTTGATAATCCAAAAATCAAAAAATACGGATATAATCTGTCTGACATAAAAAATCTTTAATAAAATCTTAATATACCCTGCTCTAATACTTGAATACTCATTGAAAAAAGCAGAAATTTAATTAAATACTGATATTTTAACAAATCCGTTGCTTATAAAGCAACGGATTTGTTAAAATATAGAAATGCAAATTAAATATCTGAGCCTTAATATGCTATCACTTACTTATACAGATTTATGATAACACGCTTTAATAAGATATCAGCGTAAAATTTTGCGAAGCGAGTAGTAGGCTGACAGTATCCGCTTGCACGTTGCACAGCGGAGAGCATCCGCAGACACATCGCACACCTGCGCTTATAGAAAGTAAAAGCTTTACTCCCTGCGTCTAACTATATCTACCGGTAGGATAGTTGTTTTTACAATTACCAATTACGCAACTTTGGTGTGTGCTTCACACCTTGCGCCAGACAAAGGCTCGAAAGAAGCTATGTGGAATTTGATGCAACAGATGTTAATGTGTTTTATCGCACTTAGTATAATATCAGGTTTATTTGTTTCCGGCTTAATACGTAGTATATAATACCACTTATGTGCAAATGATTGAGCGATAAATGAGTATGACTAAAACAGACAACGATTTGCTTTTTTTGAAACAAGACTCAACGATTATATATCGTTTTATAATGTTAAACACATATGCCGGACAAAGATTTTAGAGGAATTACGACAAACATTTTGTTTTTTATAACAAACCCACTGTTTTTTTGTATATCCATTGCTTTTAAAACAACTGATGAAATAAAAAACAAATTTTGCTTGCTTGAATAAATTCTGTAATATCAGCGTCTAAATGATAAAATCTGTTTTTTATGGGAGTAGTTGCTTTTGTATCAACCATTTAATAAAAACAGCATTTTCCATCCTTGTAGGCTATTTATAATATTAGTTATATACTTTCTTTATTTTTTGTAACTACATTGCTTTTAATGCAACGTGTGCAACGAAAAACAGCATTTTTTCATGTTA
This sequence comes from uncultured Ruminococcus sp., assembly GCA_902796955.1. Lineage (GTDB taxonomy): Bacteria > Bacillota > Clostridia > Oscillospirales > Acutalibacteraceae > RUG14223. Next base: position 3,914 of record CADBRB010000210.1, on the reverse strand, counting down.
GCAACTAACTAATAGATTAATACTCCGGTTATCAAATTCTTTTATTCTTATAAATCTGTTGCTTTTTATGTCAACTCAAGCAACAAAAAACTGTTTTTTGTCTTTTTAGTTTGCTCAAAAAGCAATGTATAATTAAAAAAACAACGATTTGCTCAAGCAAACCTATCGGGTAGGCTACATATAAAATTTATAATGTTAATGAGATACAACAAGGCGTGTAATATGCAAGCGTGAGCTATCTTGCTGACAGAATTTATCCATGTAAACCCTTTTCTTCTTTTTGTCTGGAATTAGTATCAACTATGACTTATTATATTCATCCATCTCTTTTTTCAATCTTTCGATTATCTTTTTTTCGAGTCTGGATATGTACGACTGAGATATACCCAATAAATCCGCAACACCCTTTTGCGTATGTTCCTTATGCCCGTTAAGACCGAATCTGAGTTCCATTATATTGCGTTCTCTTTCAGAAAGTCTGTTTACTGCCTGCAAAAGCACATTTTTTTCGCTTTCCTGTTCAATTTCGGTATTTACAGTGTCCTGGTCGCTTCCGAGAATATCAGAAATCAGCAATTCGTTTCCGTCCCAATCTATATTCAGCGGTTCGTCTATTGATATTTCGTTCTTAATTTGTGATATCTTTCTCAAATACATTAGTATTTCGTTTTCTATACATCGTGATGCGTACGTTGCCAGCTTTATGTTACGTGTAGGCGAAAATGTATTTACCGCTTTTATCAGTCCTATTGTACCTATAGATATTAAGTCCTCCACTCCAGTACCGGTTCCGTCAAATTTTTTTGCTATGTATACTACAAGCCTGAGATTATGTGTTATAAGAGGCTCACGGGCCTTTTTATCTCCCGAAACTATCTTTTCCATAATCTCGGCCTCCTCACCTGCTGTAAGAGGCGGCGGAAGAGTTTCTGTTCCGTTGATATAAAAAACCTTTTCGCTTGCTCCCAGTGCAAGCTTTAATGCAATTACACACTTATATAGCCTCTCACGTACACCTGTAAAAATCATAAAATCCATTCCTCTCTTTATTTATCTAAGCACTGATTAAAAGTGGGCAAAGAAATTCGAGTATGATTTGCGCAAGACAAGTCAGAGGACGATACAATGCTGTCGCCTTGCGTGGACGATAACGATGTATTGCGTAAATCAGACCAAAAAGATTGTTCTATTTTTAATTAGTGGTTAGTATTAATTTCACTTTATCAAAAATCTTGCACGAAAACGAATGATATTCTGAAAATGTAATTCCACTGACGTTCTCGCTTGCTATGCATGATTACGTTTAACGTATTCTATTTAAGTACCCTTAGAGAATAATTTCAAAAGCTAAACAGGCAAATCCTCGCTGAGCAGAGCATTTATTCCACCGGAAAATACACCTTTATCGCAAAATGCAATATAACACTCGCCGTTATAGGGATTTCCGTTAATAATAATGCTTTCCGCTTTAAGTGCCGGGAGCATTCCGCTGCCTCCAATGGAGGAAAACGGCACTATGCGGATCTTTGCCGCTGCATAATTATCTGTCAGCTCGGTAAAATTCACGGCATCACCAAACATCTCCTTTTCCGCAACAATCACGGGTGACCCGGAAAACGGTTCTTTTAATGTATTGCCTGTATCATACTTTGCACAAAGCTCAACAGTTTTGCCGTTTACTGTAACGCTAAGCCTGTTGATAAGCCTGTAATGTGAGCTTTTGCCCGTAATTCGATTAATTACGCTGATAATCAAATAACACAGCAATGTTAAAAGCATGAGCATTACCGGGGAAATATTTATGTAAATAACAGAGTTTCTCATCGTCAGACCAAACGGGTATACTATATACCATAAAGCCAGTATGATTCCGCAAAAAGTGAATGTTGTGAGGAAAAACACCGTAACTGTTTTAATCGTAAATCTTATATCGGATTTGCCGTATGCGGTAATTACCATTATTGCAGATAAAACAATTTTTATAAGTATATTAAGTATACCTCCGAGCGGAGGTAATAATATAATAAGAGAGCATAATGCACCAATCGCAGAGCCGGCAATAATCCGTTTGGTATTTACCTTTATATTCATAAAACGAGAAACCGCCAGCAGAATAAGATAATTAATAAAAAGATTTACACAAATCAGAACATCTATATAAATCGTCTGTTTCAACATATCATCTCCAACTGTTGCCAAACATTATATCTGATTAACGGCTAAAACTAATATGAATACGCTGTCATCTTTATTTTGGCGTTTTTTCGGATTTTATCTTAAATAATAATATCAAGCTTTTTTGTAATCCAACTGGAAATTTTTTACAATTTTTATTTTTTTACAAAAATTTACAATTATCTTTTTTCGATGTTTAAGATTTTGGGAAAGAACCAAATAAAGTCAAAAAATGGCTATAAATCTATGGTTACGATGAATGCTTCGCCATTACGGATATAATTTTAGTACATTGACCATGTAATTAATGTCTATTTATGGATAGGTTGTAAATAAAAATTAAAAATAAAATCCTTGAAATCGGAATAGATTTGTAGTATTATAGGAAATGATAGTTTATTACTATGAAAGGGGTCGCTAACATGACAAGTGATTTAACCTTAAATTCAAGTACAAACATAAATTATTATACCGTGTATCACAGAGGATTTGATACTATCAGATTTGATACAGACGTTTTTCTAAAGCTGAGAAAGCAGTATTTTGAAAACGGCGGAAAGCTCCGTGATAAGGTAGTGATTGATTCAAACGGAGAAACATATAAATTTGTTTTTACTATGGAGCCGGATCATACCTTAAAATGGAAAAAGTATTCCTCTGTGGAGCAGTTGGAGCGTGTTGTGCAGGATTCTGACGGATGCTATCATATCGAGTCAAAAAATGATAACGGAGAAGTCTATAAAAATACTTATTTCACCACCGCACATAAATGGCTTAAAACCGAGTATTTTGCAGATAACAATCTTAGCGCACCAAAAACAACTCTCATACCGTCGCTGATTGATAACGTTTCGGTTATTCTAAAGTATGAAACGGACATTTCAAAGGCTCCCGTAATACTCTATCCATGTAAAACGCCTTCAAATAAGAGCATTTTAAAATCAATAGTCAAGCAGATAGGAAAGCCGGAAATTTCAGCGCAAACATCTTCGGGATATATCTATTTTGGTACGGCCGAGGAATGCAGGCTTTGGAACGACACTCTCAACGCTCTTACTACAACCGATAGAAAGAGCGTTGCAGACACTAAACCGGAAGAACGCGAGCCTGTGAAGCGTAACGGATTTGTGGTTGATGCCGAAAGGTTTGCTTCATATGATAACGATGTCAATGCAAACCTGAACACACCAAGTGCCGCTACCGAGGAATTTGCCGAAAACATCGTCACTGAGCCTGTACCGCAGATGCCTGTACCTCAAACACCTGTACCTCAAACACCTGTACCGCAGATGCCTGTACCGCAGATGCCTGTACCGCAGGAAATGTATGCCGATCCCATTGATATACCTATGGAAATTGCATCTCCCATCATTTCAAACAGTATACCGGAGCCATTGGATATCGGTGTGCCGGCTCCGTCAAACATTGACGCTACCGAAAACATAGATGTTTCCAAGATGTTGCAGGACACATCTCCCGTTATCAGCGAAACTCCGCCTACAATACCGCTTGAGGATTTGATGATAGATACCGAGCCGAGTGTTACTCATGTAAGCGCATATAACTCACCGGCTCCTCAGGATTTGGAGTATTATGAGGATCCCGCTCTGCAAATGCCTGCCGTTGACAAGGTCATACCTGTTTCGGATACCGAAAATTATTACTATTACGGAGATTTACGTAACGGTAAGAGGTACGGTCAGGGCAGAACGGCAATGCAAAACGGAAGAACTGCCTAT
>CADBRB010000209.1 GCA_902796955.1 uncultured Ruminococcus sp. | reverse complement strand
CACCTGGTACTTTCTACCCTGCATACGTATAATGCCGCCAGCTCGGTTGCACGTCTTGTTGATATGGGGGTGCCGCCGTTTATGGTTACATCGGCGTTGCTTGGTGTTGTGGCACAAAGGCTTGTGCGTAAGCTTTGCCCCGATTGCAAGGAGCCGTACTATGCTTCAAAGGAGGAGCTTGAGCTGCTAAAGCTTGACCCGAATATGAAGCAGGTGCTTTACCGCCCGAAGGGATGCCCGAAGTGCAACAGAATAGGTTATAGAGGCAGAACCGCCGTGCATGAGATAATGCCTGTTTCGTCAAGAATAAAATCAATAGTGAATCAGGGAGCCAGTACAGAGGAAATAAACGCAGTGGGGCTTAAAGACGGAATGATACCGATGATTGAGAATCTAAGGAGAATTGTTTTAGACGGAACAACCTCTGTAGAAGTAATGCTCGATACTATTTCAGACGGAGAAATGTAAGTTATGGAGAATAAACTGGATTTTTATAAAATGGTCGAAGAGGGCGTTGCTCTCGGAGCTTCTGACATTCATCTTGCCACACATAACAGACCTGCATACAGGCTTAACGGTAAAATAGAATATTATGCGGAGTTTGAACTCAGCGAAATAGAAGTTACGTCTATTATTGCCTCTATCCTTCCGCCCGATAAGTATGAAAGCTTTTTGCAGGATATGGATGTGGACGGAGCAATCTCAATAGAGGGCTCAGGACGCTTTAGAATAAACGCATTTAAGCAGAGATACGGCACGAGCCTTGTTATGCGTGTTATAAGCGATAGAATACCGGAGATGACAGAACTGAATCTGCCGCCTTCAATAAACAAAGTATTGGAGCTGAAGGAGGGTATGGTGCTTGTCACCGGACCTACGGGCAGCGGTAAATCAACGACGATAGCGTCTATTATAAATGAGTTTAATAAGACTAAAAACCTGCATATAGTTACTATAGAGGACCCTGTTGAATATATACATACTCCCCAAATGTGCGTTATTAACCAGCGAGAGGTAGGGGAGGACAGCAAGAACTATTCACGTGCATTGCGTGCCGCATTGCGTGAAGACCCCGATATCATACTAATGGGTGAGATACGTGACCTTGAATCAATGAGTATTGCACTCTCAGCGGCCGAAACAGGACATTTGGTGTTCTCAACACTGCACACCGAGGGCGCCGCCAAAACGATAGACCGTCTTATAGATATGTTCCCATCCGATGAACAGCTTCAGGCATTGGGACGTATCTCTACAACATTGAAGGCGGTAATTTCTCAAAGATTGTTGCCGAGAATCGACCGACCCGGCAGAATGGGCGCATTTGAGGTGATGTTTGTTACCTCTGCCATAGCCAACCTGATAAGAGAAAATAAAATTGCTCAGATAGACCAGATGATAGAGATAAGCCGAGGTATAGGTATGATAACCAAGGCACGAAGCGTCAAGTATCTGCTTGAAAACGGATATATTGATGAAAAGGTGGCTAATGAGTACACGTTCGATATCGGTAATATGGATGAAATACTTTCAGGTAAGCAATCATCCGCAGGACAGAACGGAGCGTCCAGAAGAAGTTGAAGCTTAGGAATAACAGGAGGTACTTAAATGAAGTACAATTATGTTGCTGTTAATAGCAAAAACCGAAAGTACCGAGGTATGATGAATGCCGAGAGCAGATCTGAGGTAATAAGGCTGCTTCAAGCCAGAGGCATGACAGCACTGAGCATAGATGAGTTTATTGAAGGTATTACGGACGAAAACGCAAATAAGCGCTTTTGGGAAAAAGAGCTGAACGAGAAGGATATACATAAGGTCAAGATAAGCAGAAAAAAACAGCTGACGATGATGCACCAGCTTGCAATTATGATGCGTGCGGGCATTACGCTCTCAATGGCGATGGATCTGCTGCTTGAATCAGAGAAGGATAAGTATTTCAGAAAGATACTTACGGAGATAAATACAGAGCTTTACAACGGAATACCTCTTTCTCAGTCTATGGCGTCGTTTGAAGCGTTTCCGGAGCTTTTGGTAAATGTTATTCAGGCTGGTGAGGCTAACGGCAGACTTGACCTTGCGTTTGAGCAATGCTCACGTATACTCGAAAAGGAAATTTCGCTGCTTTCAAAAATAAAAAGCGCAATGGCTTACCCGATATTTCTGCTTGTATTGACTATAGGACTTATCGTTCTTATGTCTATAGTTGTATTGCCGAAGTTTGAGGATTTATTTACCGGCTTCGGCAGTGAGCTGCCTGCAATAACAAAGTTTACCATGGCTGTTTCGGACTTTATAATACATAAGTGGTTTGTAGTGCTGATTATAGTTGCGGCTGTTATCATTATATATAAGCTTTTGATGAAGTTTAACGAAAACTTTGCAATGGCGGTAAATAAGATAATTTTAAAGGTTGCTTTTATAGGAGCTGTTTTACGGAAATCTTATATAGCTCGTTTTTGCAGAATGATGTCTACGCTTTCTGATGCGGGTGTTTCAATTCTGCGGTCGCTGGAGCTGGCACGTGACGTTATATCTAACTTGTATATGAAAGACTGTCTTAATCAGATAATTGAAGATGTTAAGATAGGTACGTCAATCAATTCATCAATGGCGAGATATCCCGTGTTTGATGCGTTGCTGGTTTCGATGATAAAGGTCGGTGAGGAAAGCGGCGCTCTGTCTGAGTCAATGGCTAAAATGGCCGATATGTACGAGGAACAGACCGAAGAGGAAACAAAGAGATTGACTGACGCCATGACACCTGCTATGACAATTATTATAGGCGTTATTGTAGGTACTGTTGTTATATCTATAGTTGTGCCGATGTTCGGTATGTACAGGGTTATTTCGGAAAGTGCGTAAGATTTCCGCTAATCCGAAAAATGAATAGTAAATGTGTATAATAAAAACCTCCGTGTCACGTTTTGCTTGTGATACGGAGGTTTTGGACTATATTGAATTAAATTCATTTTGGTGCTAAATCGCATAATAATCAAAGCCATGCTCTGCAACCGCTACAGTGCCGCCAGTAAACTCGGATATCTGCTTGCAAAGCCTTGTAATATCCTCTTTTACTATGTGAAAACTGATTTCAACCTCATCGGTAAATACGGTATCGTCAATTATGCCGCCCATAGACGGAATAACGGCAGATAAACGCCCGTATTGTGTATAACTGCATTTTAAAGAGGCAATAACGCACTCACGCATAACTACGGGCTGAGCCGCTTCGATTGCAAGCTTGGCTCCGTGAGAGTACGCACGTACAAGCCCGCCTGCGCCTAAAAGTATGCCTCCGAAATATCTGGTGACAACTACAACAACGTCTGTTATACCGTTTTTTACAAGCACCTCAAGTGTAGGTACGCCTGCCGTACCCTGAGGTTCACCGTCGTCTGAATACCTTTTAAGCTGACCCTCTCGCAGACAATATGCGTAAACGTTATGCGTTGCGTCCCAATGCTTGGCTTTTATTTGATTTATAAACTCAATAGCTTCGGCTTCACTTGCAACGGGCTTGGCATAGCCTATGAATTTTGACCGCTTTTCAATAAATTCATCGCTTGCCTGCTTTGCTATTGTTTTGTATTCAGACATTGCATTCACCTCACTTGTTTTTAAAGAGCTTTGCAATTTTAATGCCGAAAACTGATTAAAGACAGATAAAATCTGCCTTTCTATGGGGCTTTAGCAGAATAATCTGCAATTACGGAAAACGGACTGATTACCTCAATGCTTCGTCATGCTCTCAAAGGACATCGGCATTACTGCATTTTCTCTGCCTTGCCGTAATGCTATAATACGATAAAACACCCCATAAACGACTAAGAGCTGTATTTCATCTAATGATCAAATACAGCTTTACTTTTTTGCAGTATTAGATTGTCATCAAAGTAACGTTTCTCAGCCGCAATTACTTATCAAGACCGTAACGCTTCTTAAATCTGTCTACACGTCCGCCGGTGTCAACGAGCTTTTGCTTACCTGTGAAGAATGGATGGCATTTTGAGCAAATTTCAACACGGATATTCTTCTTTGTGGAACCTGTTTCAATTACATTACCGCAAGCGCAAGTAACTGTAGTTTGTTCATATCTTGGATGTATATTCTCTTTCATGTCTTTTCACCTCTTTCGCTGAAACCGTAGTCAACATTAGAATTTTAACATAACCGATACAAAAATGCAAGCTATTTTTAAAAATACTTTATAAAATTCTAAATTTGTACTATATATAGTCTTTTTTGAACTTAAATAGCTGATTTAGCATAATCATAGTACTCTTCAAGGCACATATTGTATGTGTGCATTTTCTTTGAGTGTTCTTCACCCACATAGCGGAATATGGTAGGCTCATAGGGTACGTCCGTAAATGATTGCTTGTATTCGGGATATCTTATAACAAAGCCGTAGTTTACGCCGTAGTTTATCAGCCATCTGTAAAGCTTGGTTGTAGAGAATGCGGATTTTTTATTTTGTCCGTCCTTCAGCTTTATCAATAGACCGGTTTGAAACTCACTGCATCCTCCAACCGGCACGTATTCTTTTGCAATAGATTCGGCACGCACCATTGTATATCCCTTTTCTTTAATAAGCTCGTTCACCTTATCCTGATAGAGCTTCTGCTGTTCTTCAATGGAAATGTAACCGCATTCTATTATAGGCTTAAAGCCTTCATTGCTGGCGGCTTTCATCAGCTTTTCAAGGCCGTCCTTCATTTTCGCATTGATTTGTACGCCCTTATATTCCGCAACGTCTACCTTGTATGATTCATCTATCGGATGCTCCGGATTTACAATTCGGAACATATATTCAAGCTCTTCAAGTCTTTTCTTTTCAGCGTCGGCATCCTTTGAATTTACCAGTGCGCTCGGTGCATCGCTGTCAAGCTGAACAAGCGGGTTGTTTGTTACATATTCATCTATTGCACGCCACACTCCGAGTACAAGAATGCAAATCATAATCACGGGCATTATAAGCATAAGTACCTTTAATATTCTTGATGTTTCCTTGTCACGCTCGCTGATTGTGGCGGGAGATTTATGTTTTTTCTCTTTTTGTACGTCCTTTAACGTGGACCTGACCGTAGTAATTCTCCTATCGTTCTTTCTGCCGATCATGTTATACCTCCTATGTAGTAGTAAGCCGCCTGTACGAAAATACAATAAAACGATATTCCGGCTTTTTATTGCAAAACGAATACTACATCTGTAGTTCTTTAACCTATACACTATTATTGTATAATGTTTCGATGAAGTTTTCAAGTACATTTATAAAACATTTTTACTTTTATTCGCATATACGGCAGATGTGAGAAAAATAACGGTAAAACCATTAAAATTTGATAAATAAATCACAGCGTTGCGGTATAAAGGTGATATGCGTCAAGCAGATTAAATTCTCCGTCCTTGTTTGTATCGGCATTTGCAAGCTGTTCCTGTGACGGCTCGGCAATTACGCCTGTGAGCATATCCTGCATATTTGTAACATCTGTTGCGGTGAGCAATCCGTCATAGTCATAATCGCAGGTCATTATAAGCTGACCGTACAGCTCGGATTTTTCAACAAACGGGCGATTACCCCATGTGCCTTCGTATGCATTTGAATTTTGTACTCCGTAGACAGTGCAGTTTTTTGAAAAAATCTCAGCGTAGACGCTTGCTTCGCTATTTCCGAGCCATATAACCTCAAGCTTGCCGGATTCAGGGAAACTCCATCCGTTTAACCACGTAACATTTTCGGAAAGAATAAGGCTTTTTAAATTCGGATAACAATTCATGTCGAAGTCTATTCCGGTAATATATTCGGAGGCTACT
>CADBRB010000208.1 GCA_902796955.1 uncultured Ruminococcus sp. | reverse complement strand
GGTGATTGTAATACCTCTTTCCTGTTCCTGAACCATCCAGTCCATAGTTGCGGCACCGTCGTGTACTTCGCCGAGCTTATGGCTTATACCGGTATAGAACAGTATACGCTCCGTTGTAGTTGTTTTACCGGCATCTATGTGAGCCATAATGCCGATATTTCTTGTTTTTTCCAGTGAAACCTGCCTAGGCATAAAATCCTCCTTAAAAATGAGATAAGAGCGGTACCAGAAAAGCCGCACTTATCCTCGCCCAAGCATGGGCGGTAAATTAACAAAAACGGTAAATTATTACCATCTGTAATGAGCAAAAGCCTTGTTAGCTTCAGCCATCTTATGTGTATCGTCACGCTTCTTTGCAGCTCCGCCTACACCGTTGATAGCATCAAGGATTTCGCCTGCAAGCTTCTCTTTCATAGTTCTTTCAGATCTGAGTCTTGCATATCTTGATATCCAACGCAAGCCCAGTGTCTGTCTTCTTTCAGGTCTAACCTCCATAGGTACCTGATAGGTAGCACCGCCTACACGGCGAGCCTTAACCTCTAAAGCAGGCATAACACTATCCATTGCCTGCTCAAAGACCTCTAACGGGTCTTTGCCTGTTTTTTCACGGATAATGTCAAATGCGCCGTAAACGATTTTTTGGCTTACGCCCTTTTTACCGTCATACATAACATTGTTGATAAGACGTGTTACAAGCTTTGAATTGTACATAGGATCCGGCAACACATCACGCTTAGCAATAGAACCTCTTCTTGGCACTTTACTTCCCTCCTTCATATATAAATGATATCATAGGTACTCGAAAGCGACTTACTCCCGTATGCCAATACAGATTTATATAAACTCTGTATCAGACAGTGCTGTTATATACAGCACAAGGTATCAGCCGCCCCCTTACTTCTTAGCACCTGCCTTTGGACGCTTTGCACCGTACTTGGAACGAGCCTGCATACGTTTAGCAACGCCCTGCGCATCAAGCGTACCACGAATAATATGGTAACGAACACCAGGGAGATCCTTAACACGTCCGCCACGAATAAGAACAACGCTGTGTTCCTGCAGATTGTGACCCACACCAGGGATATACGAGCTTACTTCTATACCGTTTGAAAGTCTTACTCTGGCAATTTTTCTTAAAGCTGAGTTAGGCTTCTTAGGGGTAGCTGTTTTAACAGCAGTGCAAACTCCTCTTTTTTGCGGAGAATTTTGGTCAATAGCACGGCGCTTTTTAGAGTTCCATCCCTTTAAAAGAGCAGGAGCCTTTGCCTTTCTCTCGCTAACTTCTCTTCCCTTGCGCACTAATTGGTTAAAGGTTGGCATACGACACCTCCTAACATAGAATAATATTTATGTTTATCGGAATACCGATACATAATTCACATCATTTGTGAACAGTAAGAGTATTGCCAAAAAACAGCAAAAAATACTTTTGTCGGTTTTAAATAAATTTCAGCTTATAAATTTTGTTGTTTTGAACAAAAAGACCGTACAAAACTTACAAAAAAGCCACAAACCCACAGTTTATAATGTTACCACATTTTATAAGGATTTGTCAAGCAAAAAGCACCTGTTTTTTAAACTTTTTTACTCAATTTTTTGCAGTAAAAAAGGTAAAACCTGCGACATTATTGCAATGCGAAGCGCCGCCGCACCCGTGCGGCAACGCCGCCAAAGGCGGCCACGGCGCATAAATGCGCCTGCGCTTCGCTTAAAAAGTAGCCTTAATACAAAACGAACCGATGTACAAATCCGTAAACCAAACGCATTAAAATAATTGCAATCGGCAATGAAGTATGTTATAATAATTTTTATAGCACCATTTATTTTAATACAAAGGAGGTTACGGTCAATGCTTGTGCATTACCGATTTGCAGATGAGAAAATACAAAGTAAACTATAAACAGATTCTTTTAATATGTATATTTTTGATATTTACTTCCTTAGTTTTTATAATAGCCAAATACAGCGATGATTACGGTAATCTGTACAACACGGATATGCAGATTTTAAACTTTATATATAGCCACACCTCAGGTAATGCAGCTGACTTTTTCTTTTCGCATATAACAGTATTGGGCAACAGCGGAATGTTCTGGATAGCTTTGGGTGCAATATTTGCCATAATACCCAAAACAAGGAAAATAGGATTTACAGTCCTGTTAGCCATAGCTATAGGTTTTCTTTTCGGCAATCTGCTGGTAAAAAACTATGTGGGCAGGCTTAGACCGTATCAAATGAACGAGGCAATCAATCTTATAATAAAAGCCCCAAGTGATACATCGTTCCCTTCAGGGCATACGCTGTGTTCTTTCTCAAGCGCCATAGCTATTTTTCTCAACAGAAAAAAGCTTGGCGTATGCATGATTGTTCTCGCATCGGCAATCGCACTTTCACGAATGTATCTGTTTGTTCATTTTCCTACCGATATAATCGGAGCTGTTCTTTTAGGCATTCTCGTTGCAAATCTTTCTGTGTTTATAGTTGACCGGATTTACGCCCGCAGTAAAGCTCCCGATTTACAAAATGCAGAAACAGCCGAAAGCACTTGACGCACCCGCCGCCTCGGATATTATATTCCGAAGCGGCTTTTTATTTTTTAAGCCGATATTGCATAATTCACAAAAATATTTTAAAAATTTGTGCAATCCTACAAAAATTGGATTTGCTGTTGACTCTTACGTTACGTAATAGTGTACACTTATTGCATGAGGTGATAGACATGATGACCGTAAACGAGGTAAGCAAGCTAACGGGCGTGAGCATTCGCACGTTGCAGTACTATGACAAAATAGGTCTGCTCAATCCGTCGGGGCATACGCAGTCGGGCTACAGACTTTACAGCAATGCCGATTTGGAAAAGCTTCAGCAGATTTTGCTGTTCCGTGAGCTTCAATTTCCGCTTAAAGAAATCAAAGCGATTATGAATAATCCAAGCTACGATAAGACCAAGGCGCTGAAGCAACAGATAGAACTGCTTACACTTAAAAAGGAGCATCTTGAAAACCTTATAAATTTTGCAATAGGATTAAAGGCGATAGGAGTGAACGCAATGGATTTTTCAGCATTTGATACCAAAAAGCTGGACGAATATTCAGCAAGAGCAAAGGAGCAGTGGGGCAAAACCGAGGAATACCGGGAATTTGCCGAAAAGGACAAAAACCGCACCGCCGAGGACAACCAACGGCTTGCGCAGGATATGATGAATATATTTACGGAGCTTGGCGCAGTGCGTGACGGCGACCCCGCAGACGAACAGGCACAGCGGCTTGTTAAAAAGCTGCAGGATTATATAACGGAGAATTTTTACACCTGCTCGGATAAGATACTTGCCGCACTCGGCAAAATGTACGCAGGCGGCGGCGAATTATCGGAAAATATCGACAGGGCAGGCGGCGAGGGTACGGCGGTATTCTCCGCCAAAGCCATAGAGGCATATATAGCAGGTAAATCGTGATTTGTTGTCAAAATACAACAGCTCACATGAATTGCCATGACCGGCAAAAGGTCGTAAATATAGTTTTGGGGCTGTTGCATTTTATGCAACAGCCCCGTTTTTCCCATTTTATAAAGATTTGCTATTAACTATATGAGTTTAAAGTTAGCAAGCGTTATGGAGTGTTCACCGAAATGAAGCTCAAAATGCAATTTGTCGCCTTGGAGTTTAGCCTGTACAACTTCAATATTGCCATAGTTTGTAGGTATCGTTGTATATTCATACTCTGTAAAGTCTACCATTTCAGCTATTGGCTCTAAGGGAAGTATTTTTTCTATAAGCTCATTTGGTTCTTTAGCTTCGTAGTCAAGCAGAAACTTAATTTCTATCTCGCCGTTTTTATTTTGCTGCGGGTTTGTAAGGTTTATCTTGCCTGTCGGGCCCGACATTATACAGTAGCCTCTGTTATCTGATGTAGCTTTAAGGAATACAATATATTCGTCATCCTTCTGCAACGGTGTATCTCCGCTGTCTATAAGCATATTTCCGTCTGATGTTATAGCGGCGGATTCGTACACCTGCATACTGTCGCCAAAATCCGTACCGGTATTGTTCTTATACATTTTTATCACATCTGCCTGCCTGTATGATATATAATCATATATACCGCCGTATTTAGAGCCAAATGTTTTGCTGTTTTCCTGAGTAAGCTCGTCGGTTATCTTAACGTGCGCTATTATGTCTGCATCTTCTTTCAGGGTACTGTATCTGTAGCTTAAAAATTCACCGTAGGTTGGGGTCACTCTTACGCCGGAGCTTGTGTTATTTACATTTTCCGCATTGTTGCCACTTTCCTTTTTGTCACAGCCCGTAAATATTGCGGTTGCCAATACTGCGCCGAGAATGACGCTTATGATTTTTGTATACTTCATGATAATTCCTCCTTATCCAATATAAAAATATCTCATGATTTATATGTTACTTATTGTATTTTATGTACTTAAATATATTGGTGACATTTAAAATTGTATTATCGTCGCCCTCTTTAAATACATAATAAAACAGTTCTCCGTCAATAGTTGTTTTTGCCTGTTGTACGCATATTTTTCCGTAATTTGTATTAATTTTCTGTTCAGGGTAAAATTTTCTGAATGATCCATCGTCCATATATGTATCGCTCAGAGTAAGTAAGGTTTCAATTAAATCGTTTTTTTCTGGAGTTTCATAGTCTAATATAAACATATAAGCTAAGTTGTTTTGTATATGATTTTCTAAGTCGGATGTTTTGAATACCGAATTTACGGGTGATATAAGGACAAATTCATTTTCGCCGTCCGTTTTTTTGACAAAAATTATGTATTCCGTATTTTTCTGTATTGTGTCAAGATTGACACGATAAAGCTTGCCGTCGTTGCTTATAGCCGCAGATGTATCACGTATGACTATCGTTTCGCCGTCAAAGCCGTCAGGCGCTTTATACAGCTTTGTTATGCTTGCCCTGCGCTGTGAGTAAAACTCAACCACCTTGCCGTCGTCGTCCGTCTTAACGGTACTGTTACGGTTTGTCAGGTCATCCGTTATAGTCACTCTGGCTATTATGTCGGCTTCTTTCTTTGTTGTTTTGTAGGTATAATGGGTGCTATCGTAGTTTATTCCTTCCATAACGGCAGCCGTTGCCGATTTTATATCAAACACCCGTTCTTCCTTTTTACAACCCCCAAGCAAAGCCGCAACAACCAGTAACGATAATACTACTATCACCGTAATTTTTTTCATTCTACCTACCTCCCAAATAATTATATTTATGTAAAGTACAGACCTTGTTTTGACTGTAGAACAAATATTTATTCAAAAAATCCCCAGAGCTCTTATTAAAAGGATTCTAAGAAAAAATCTGTATACATACAAAATATAGCCATACTTTTTACATACAAGTTGACATCACCACTACATTTATGTTTTAGTTACCTGCTTATTATTCAAGCTCACTATAGCATTAATTTAAATTTTTGAATTTTTGAAAGCATTTTACTTTGTTATTTACCTCTGTAATTTTTTTACTAAATAAAGTATAAAACCTTTTTAATACATTGTCAATCAAAAACATCCAAAACTTTGTTTGTTTGTAAATCTTTAGTAAATATATATTAAGAATCTGTTCTTGTTATTTGAGTTGTTGGATATATTTTTAGTTGTAAGCGTATTGTCAGACTTTATATAGTCAAATTATACTTTTAAATTTGTAAATCACATATGCTCCTTACCGTTTACCGAATTGTTAATTTAATTTGATTTGTATTGATTTATCGGGCATTATCATGTAAAATATAGGTTAGAAGTAAGTTTATGCCATTGGGGTGATGCCTACGAATACAACCGAATTAAGCACACTTATTGCAAACGGCAAATACAGCGTTTTTTTCGATGACCTGTACGGGAATTCATGCAGTAATGCACAGAAAGAGCGTTATATTTCGCTGCTTAAAAAGTCGCACACGCTTTTTGCCGATAACGATGATGTGAAAATATTCTCCGCTTCCGGACGAACGGAGCTGTGCGGCAACCATACCGACCACAACGGCGGGTGTGTAATAGCAGGCAGTTTGTCGCTCGATATGATAGCGGCAACGGCAAAGGCAGATTACGTCACCCTTATATCCGACGGCTACGAGCCGATATCATTTAATCTTGAAAATCTACACTCTGACGAAGCCTGTTACGGAACGACCGAATCCATAATAAAGGGCGTTTTATATTTTTTTAAACAGCGCGGTTACAACATAGGCGGTTTTAAGGCTTATGTATCGTCAGATGTACTCAAGGGCTCCGGTATGTCTTCATCTGCGGCGTTTGAGATACTCATTTGTACAATTCTCAATGATTTTTACAACGGCGGCAAAATAGACCCAATCGAGCTTAGCGTTATATCCCAGCAGGCGGAAAATGTGTTTTTCGGCAAACCGTGCGGGCTTATGGATCAGCTTGCCTGCGCCTGCGGCGGCGCAGTGTTTATAGATTTTTTTGATAAGGACAAGCCATATGTCGAAAGCATAAGCTGTGATGTCTTAAACGAGCATTTCAGCCTGTGTATACTTGATACGGGCGGAAATCACAGCGACCTTACGGACGAT
>CADBRB010000207.1 GCA_902796955.1 uncultured Ruminococcus sp. | reverse complement strand
GCCTTGCAAGGACGACAAAGAAGTATGGCATAAATCAGCCCACAAAGGTTGGCTATCTTTTTATCAGGTTTTAGTATTTATCTGCCCCGATTTCTCGAAGCCTGCCAGTGTGTAGACAAGTTTGTCTACACACTGAAAGACTGTGCATAAGCATCTACAATGCTCTGCACAGTCTTTTTGAATATACCGGTAAGGCATATTCGGTGTAGTTCCGCTACATAACTTTTATGATTACTGTTATGCCAACAGTTTGCATAGTAAGAGAGAGTTTTTTCTGTCAATATATGCTGTGGCGTATTTAAAAGTAATCATAACTGTATCTGTAGGCGTGTAGTATATATGATTTTACGTAGGCTGATTTAGAAAAAACCGGATACAAGTCATATGCGAGTATTAGTTGATATATAATGTCCGCTCATGCTTTGTATGTGTACTCATATACAGTTTATCCGGCGGCTTAAGAGCAGAAGTACGCTTTATATTGCCTGCTTTGCGGCTTTACCGGTAAAAAATCTGCCGGCAAAATTATAAAATGTTTCAGACATTATTCCCTGTCCTGCTGTGTTCGGGTGTATTCCGTCTGCGCACATACAGTTTTCCAAATGTCTGTTTTTCAAAAAATCTCCTCTCAGGTCGATAAGCGGAACACCAAATTCAAATGCTAATTTTTCAACTGTCCGAGAGTAATTTTCCTGATAGTGCGATATGTTTTCAATATCGCCCAACCATTTCATAACGTTCATTCTGTCCAGATTTTTCCCGCAAAGCCAATCAAGATATCTGTGCGATATAATCGGCGGCAGGGTAGTGGGGATAGGTATGATATTTTTGCTCAACAGCTTTTTCATCATGTTGCGGTATACCTCGCAGAATTTGTCTATAGGAGTTTTGGGCAGATGCAGAGTTTCCGGATTTTCCGCAATACTCTTCCAATCAAAGTCGCAATCATTACCGCCGTATTCTAATATTACTGCGGCACAATCCATACCTTTTTCAAGAGCTTTGTCAAGTATTTTTTCACCCTTTGTCACTGTACATCCGAATTTTGAGTAATTTTTTATATCAAGCGAGTATTCGTCGTTAAGTCTTTTGATGTCGATATGATTATTAAGGACGTATTTATTATCATTTTCACGTAGCTGAACACCCTGAAGTATGGAATCTCCAAACACATAAACTGTTTTTGTAAAATTCATTAATAGTCAACTCCTTTATTTAATCTGGTTTTCAAAACTATTATACATAATATTTCATAAAATGTCAAGCAACTAAAAAAAGTTTTTCTGATATCAATAAATCTATTGCGATACCGTCAAAACTATGTTATACTGGTCTAAACAGATTAAAGAATGATGTATTATTCGGAGCAGGCGTGTCTTTGACAGCTTGATTTTTCTTTATTACATCATCTAAGGGAAGCGGTAGATTTATGAGCGATTCATATCAAAAAGAGTGCTTTGACTTACTCAATAAAAATTTTAACGGAACTATACCGAGGTGGGAGGATCTTCCTGCCATACAGTTGTATATGGATCAGATTGTTGAGCTTATCAACACAAGCCTTGAGCCGTGGAATGTAAGCGGAGAAACTCTGCTTACCCCGTCAATGGTAAACAATTACGTAAAAATGGGTCTGCTTGCCCCGCCGGAAAAGAAGAAATATTCCCGCAGGCATTTGGCTTACCTTATCATGATTTGTCTTTTAAAGCAGATTATGCCTATTTCGGATATACGTATTTTTATAGAATCACAAATTAAATTTAAGGATTGCGAGGAGCTTCTTAACAGCTTTGCGCAGACCTATGAAAACGACTTTATGATGAGCCTTGAAAATATGCGAAGCATAATGCAGGGCTTTGACGGAATAGAGGACGAAAACTCGTTTTATTCCATGATGATTTTAAAATCTGCATCACTTGCTGGTGCGGGCAGATATATAGTGGAAAATTCTGTAAAGAAAATCAGCGCAAACAACGATAAATCAAAGGACGAGGCAGAAAAAAATCCTGCAAGCACATGATTTTAATTATGCCAAATAATAAACACGCACAGCAAAAGCGAGGTTACAGTTATGCTTTTAATTAACGGTTTAACAAAAACGTACGGCAGGAAAAAGGCGGTTGACAATGTCAGCCTTCACGTTATGCCGGGTGATATATACGGCTTTATCGGTCATAACGGCGCAGGCAAAACTACCACTATAAAGTCCTGTTGCGGATTACTGCGTTTTGACGAAGGAGAGATTTTTATAAACGGAGAATCATTGGCGGAATCTCCCATGCGCTGCAAAAAAGCTCTTGCATATATACCCGACAATCCCGAACTTTACGATTACATGACAGGCATTAAATATCTCAACTTTGTCTGTGACGTATATAAAATACCGCATAGCGTGCGCAAGAATAACATACAAATGTACAGCGAGCTTTTTGGACTGAAGGATTATCTTGGTCAGAATATGGGTACATATTCGCACGGCACAAAGCAAAAGATACTCATAGTATCGGCACTGGTGCATAATCCCCAGCTTCTCATAATGGACGAGCCGTTTGTTGGTCTTGACCCGATAGCGTCCTACAATTTAAAGGTGGTTATGAGAGGTATTTGCAACTCAGGCGGAGCGATATTCTTCTCAACACACGTTTTAGACGTTGCAGAAAAGCTTTGCAACAAGATAGCGATAATAAAGGACGGCAGAATAGTTGTTGCCGGTGATACCGAATACATCAGAGGTGACCGTTCTCTGGAGAATGTATTTTTGGAGCTGGAGGGAAAAGATGTACTGGGCACTTATTAAAACACAGCTTTTACTTCATATGTCGCTTTTTTTACCCCGAAAAAAGAATAAGAATGTAGGAATTACAAAAACGGTCGGGCTTTTTTCCACTTTTATATATATAGGTATTCTAATAAGCATCGGGGTTGGCTTTTTGCTCAATTACCTTGCCAAAATCATCTTAACAACAAAAATTGCGTGGATATATTTTGTCTTGGTCGGCTTAATGTATATTTTCATAGGCTTTTTCGGCAGTATAACATCCGCAAAAAACTTTATGTTCGATTCAAAGGACAATGAGCTTCTTTTGAGTATGCCCATAACAAGCAGAGCCCTTCTTATCTGCCGTATATCGGTG
>CADBRB010000206.1 GCA_902796955.1 uncultured Ruminococcus sp. | reverse complement strand
TTCAATAATATCGCCTATCATCATATCATCGGTGCCGCCGAGGTACTGAGATACGAGGAATGTACTTGCCGCAGGTACAAAAACCATTGTTATGCCGGATATAATTCCGGGTACGCTCAGCGGCAAAAGCACCTTTTTAAATACATTGAACTTATTTGATCCCAAATCCTGAGCAGCTTCAATAAGACTGCGGTCTATCTTTACCATTACGGTGTATATCGGTAAAACCATAAAAGGCAGATAATTGTAAACCATACCTAAAACAACTGTACCGCTATGGCCGAGCAAATTGCCCTTAAAACCGAACAGACTGAAGATTTTGTAGATAAGCCCGCCCTTTTGCAGAAGCATTACCCAGGAATAAATCCTGAGTATAAAATTCATCCACATGGGGAGCATAAGCAAAATTACTATCAATTTCTGAGTTTTCTCGCTCGCTTTAGACATCATAAAGCTCAGCGGATACGCAAGCAACAGACAGATAAGCGTTGATAAAGCCGCTATCCAAAGCGATTTTATGAAAGAGTCCTTGTAGTAAAATATACTTTTAAAAGTTTCTAATGTAAACTGACCGTCACTGCTTGTAAAGGAATAGTAAAGAATCATCAGCAACGGTACAACGGTAAATATACCCATCCATGCAAAGTAAGGATATGCGTATCTTTTAGTACCCATAATTTACACCTCCGCATCAGAGGCGATAACCTCGATACCGGCGTTCTCAAGGCGCAGGCATATGGGCGCATATGTGGCAACCTGTTCGTCCTGCTCGCAGGTCATCAGCCACTTGCGACTGTCGGTTTCAAGTATTATCTCATTCATATCTCCTTTGTATATAACAGATTCGATATATGCTTCGAGCTGACCGTTACCGTCACCGGCAATGTATACGTCCTTCGGCTCAAGCTCGATTTTGAGCTTTGTGCCTTCGGGATAATATCTGCCCGGAATAACAAGCGTTTTTTCTTCAAGCTCAATGTGAGTTTCTTTTTCTTCCTCATTTGAATAAGAAACAGTGGCATAAAATGTATTTTTATCACTTGGGAACAATTTATTCATTATATGTATATTATCCGGAGTAACGCTCATGCCGATTTCCTCACCGGCGTGCTGGCTGACGGTGCTGTGTATGAGCATTATACAGCCGTTGCAATCAACTGCCATTTCATAATGAACACCTTTAAATACCGTACTTATGACCTTGCCTTTTATTTTTGCGGCATCACACGGTACAACGACGAGATCCTCCGGACGTATTACTACGTCTACGGGCTTGTTTGTGCCGAATCCGGCATCTGTACAATCAAACTCCGCACCTAAGAACGATACTCGGTAATCGTCAAGCATAATTCCGTTAATTATATTTGCTTCACCGATAAAATCAGCGACAAAGGCATTTGCAGGCTCATTGTAAATATCGGTCGGAGAGCCTATCTGTTCTATTTTACCGTTATTCATTACCACAACGGTGTCTGACATTGTAAGGGCTTCCTCCTGGTCATGCGTTACATATACAAATGTGGTTTGAAGCTTTTGCTGTATGCGTTTTAGCTCTATTTGCATATCCTTGCGCAGTTTTAAATCAAGTGCGCCGAGCGGCTCATCAAGCAAAAGCACCTTCGGGTCGCACACAAGTGCTCTGGCTATTGCTACACGCTGCTGCTGACCGCCCGAAAGCTTTGATACAGGCCTTTTTTCATATCCCTTTAAGTCAACTGTAGCAAGAAGCTCGCTTACCCTTTTTTTGATTTCCGGCTCAGGCACTTTTTTTAATCTTAGTCCGAAAGCAACGTTTTCAAAAACGTTGAGGTGAGGGAACAAAGCGTACTTTTGAAAAACTGTGTTTACGTTTCGCTTATTGGGCGGAAGGTCGTTTATTTTAACGCCGTCAAAATATACATCGCCGTTATTCGGATTTAAAAAACCGGCAATTATTCTAAGCGTAGTTGTTTTGCCGCATCCGCTTGGACCCAGCAAGGTAACAAACTCTTTGTCACGGATATCAAGATTTATATTGTTTAATATTACTTCTCCGTCAAACTCGACATAAATATCCTTTAAGGACACTATGAAGTCATGACCCATCTCTCTACCTCCACTAATCCAGTATAAAGTATATGACGCAGACTTGCGTACATATCCAACGTACAGTATAAATTTTTCTTCGTGTTTTGTCAATAAATTTTTTAAATTTTTTAACCGAAAAAAGCATATTTTTTATTGTGCTTCTATTTGAACTCTACAGCCGACAAACTTAGTCTTGATGCGGAATTGCTCAAACTATAAAAAAATAAGGAATTGCATTATTTTCTAAATACGCAATTCATATACTATATCAAAATCTTATCAGAAAAACATAGTGAAATAAAAGGCGAAATAATACTATATATAATAAAAAACGGCATAAAATCTTAAGACTTGATTTCAACCGTACAGAGTTGTCGTTAGCTGAATATGTCGTTTAAAATTGCGTGCGGAGGCTCTCTGCTCTTGCGAAAATTATCCTCGCAAATCCAAGTCCGATTTTTATCAGGAATTGGTATAAACCGATTTAAAACGTACAATGATAGCAAATTGCCGATGGTGTATATAAAAAAAGTGTATGAATTGTAAAGAAATTTAAGTGTGATTCCATACAGCTATTTTTGATATAACAAAAGAATGTATTGAGTTATAAATCAAATAGAAATCATAGTGAAAAAATTCAGCGTCTTGTGAATAAATATGTACATAAAAATAGATAGGCAATAATAGAAATATATTTTGATATTTAAAATGGCATTCACTTTGCCTTAAGTTATGAAAAATAAGATGTTACGCAATGATAAAGTAAAAAATTGAAACTTTGTTTTTTACGTATGTTATTAATTATATAAGGTTAGCTGTAAAAACAGGAAAATTTAATCAATGAGCGGCGCACAAATAAATATTGTGCGCCGCTCGCTGATTATTATCCAGTGATATTCATAATAAATCCAAGGTAGCCCAACATATAATCATTTAGAAACTTTTTTAAGCTCTTCTATACAATTATTACAGATGAACTGACCTTTGTACTCGATAAGGTTATCTTCGCTGCTGCAAATAACGCAACCGGGCTGAAATTTTGTCAGAATAATTCCATTTTCGGTTGTTGAGATATTGACCAGCGATTTTTCTCCTATACCGAATTTCTTACGTAGTTGCTTTGGAATTACAATTCTTCCAACACTGTCAATTTGTGCGGTAAATCCCAAGTGATTCATATTCATTACTCCTTTTAGTGTATAAAATCCAAATAAAGCTTCAACATAATATAGCTTTATTTGACATTATTATACCAATCATTGGAAAGGTTGTCAATGTTTTTTATATAAAAGATTTTTATTAAAATTAGAACAATTTAAGACAAAACTATTAAGAAAGGAATTTGCTATGCTTGATTATATTTGGGGATTATTAATGATAATCAGTGTAATATGCGGTGCAATCAACGGTAAGCTGTTTGACGTTTCTCAGGCGGCTTTAGACGGTGCGGCAAACGCCGTTCAATTATTGATAGGTATGCTTGGAATGATGAGCTTTTGGAGCGGTCTTATGAATATATCCGACGAAGGAGGAGCCACTGCGCTTTTATCGAAGGCTTTGGCGCCTGTTTTGTCACGGCTTTTTCCTGACTACGAAAACGGCGGAAGTGTGATGCAGGCTATATGCGCAAATATTACCGCAAATTTTATGGGATTGGGCAATTCTGCCACACCGCTTGGAATAAGAGCTATGAAAGAGATGCAAAGGCTTAATCATGGCAGTACGTCTGCAAATAATTCCATGATAAGATTTGTTGTACTCAATACAGCGTCCATACAGCTTGTGCCTACGTTTGTTTCGGTTATCAGAAAAAACTACGGCGCAAGGTCCCCGCTCGATATTCTACCTTGTGTATTCGTCAGCTCCGCATTTGGCGTGATTGTAGGCATTAGCTGTTGTATATTATTTGAAAAGAGGAAGAAGCATGGATAGAATAGGGGACTACATAATCCCGATAATGATTTTTGTGATAGTGATTTTCGGTCTGATAAGAAAAGTGCCTATTTTTGATGCATTTGTCAAGGGCGCAAAGGATGGTCTTGCAGCTACTTACAGTATCAGTGCATCGCTTATAGGGCTTGTAACGGCTGTAACCATGCTTAAAAGCTCAGGAGCGCTGGACATGATAATCACGGCTGTATCTCCGCTTGCTCAAGCTGTAAAAATACCTGCGCAAATAATACCGCTGATGATTTTAAAGCCGATTTCCGGCAGCGGCTCCACCGCAATGCTTACAGAAATTTTAAGCACGAACGGCGCTGACAGCTTTATCGGCAGAGTTGCGGCGGTAATGGCCGGCTCAACTGAAACCACGTTTTATGCGATTGCAGTATACTATGGCGCAATAGGAATAAAAAACATCAGGCATACGCTTGCGGCGGCGATTTTGGCAGATTTGGCAAGCATGGCGGCGGCTATTGTTACGGTAAGATTCTTTTTTGGAGGTTAGGCGGATACGATACAGTAAAATTCGTAATCAGATGTTTTTAAAATATTAACGACAGATTGACACACGGCGACTTATATAGTAAAATCTATAATAGATTAGTATATATTCCGTCAAGCTCAAAAGAGTGATATGAAAAAAATATTGATTACGCAGGTACAGAAAATGGAAATAAAGAAGAATGACATAATCGAAATAGAAATTAGCGGCATGACCGCAGAGGGAAGCGGAATAGGCAGATATAACGGTT
>CADBRB010000205.1 GCA_902796955.1 uncultured Ruminococcus sp. | reverse complement strand
ATAATCCTCGTAGTAATTCTTAACGCCTAATAGAACATCTATCGTTTCCGCTACTGACGGCTCATTTATGGTTACAGGCTGAAATCTGCGTTCCAATGCCGAGTCCTTTTCAATATACTTTCTGTATTCATTGAAGGTTGTTGCGCCTATTACCTGAATTTCTCCTCTTGAAAGTGCAGGCTTGAGTATATTTGCGGCGTTCATTGTACCCTCTGAATCGCCGGTGCCGACAAGGTTATGTACCTCATCTATAAAGAGTATAACATTGCCTGCGTTGATTATTTCATCAGTAAGACCTTTAATTCTGCTTTCAAACTGACCTCTGAACTGCGTGCCTGCTATAAGCGACGCAAGGTCTAAAAGATATATTTCCTTGTTTTTCAGGCGTGACGGCACATCACCGTGTACTATTCTAAGAGCCAAGCCCTCAGCAATAGCGGTTTTTCCTACGCCGGGCTCTCCTATAAGGCAAGGATTATTCTTTGTTCGTCTGCTCAAAATCTGAATAACTCTGCCTATCTCTCTGTCACGTCCGATAATGTTATCTATCTTTCCGTCCTCGGCCCGTGCTGTAAGATTACGGCAGTAAAGCTCTAAATTTTTGCGTCCCTTACTCTTTCTGTCACGTTTTTTATCTTTTACCTTTCCTGCGGTATCATGACCGTCCTCATTTGACGCACTCGGATTGCCGAACAGCTTTTCCATAAACGATTTCGGAATGGATCGTGCGCCGCCGACCTTAAACCCGTTATCATCGCCGTCATCGTCCGATTCGTCTTCAAAGTCATCGCCGGTCAGAGTCATAGAGAAGCTTTCAGGATTCTGCATCATCTCAGAAAGACTCTGCTGAAATTCCTCGGCACCGCCATTTTCTATCATCTCATCAATCTGCTCCTGCAAATTTTCAAGACCTTCATCGGTAATTCCCATTTTTTCCATTATATCATTTACCGGCTTGATACCAAGCTTTTTTGCACAAAAAATGCATACTCCCCTTGTTTGGGACGAACCGCCGTTATCACCTGAAATAAATACTGTGGCGGGACGCTTTTTGCATATATAGCAAAGCATATAAAACTATTCTCCTTTTGGCTTTTTCTTATTAATGATTTTTTGATTATTCTCCTTTAGCAGTAATCTGAATGTCATAAAGTATCTGATAACCGCAAAAAGCATTACAGCGGTAGTAAGGCTGAACAGCGTAATTATAAGCATATCACTGGCAACATGCTGATAGAATACCTTAAGCACAACTATAATAAGTACCGAGCTGTAAAAAATCGTTGTTCCGAGCTTGCCGTACCATTTTGCGGCAGGAGGTGCAATTTTCTTTTTCAGTAAAACTCCGCCGCCAATCAACATAAGCAAATCCTTAATGATTAGAACAACCGCAAAGTACGCAACGATCGGGAACATCGTGCAAATACATACCAATACCGCTATCAGCGTAAGCTTGTCGGCAATAGGATCGAGTATTTTTCCCAGCTCTGTTACCTGATGGAGCGCACGAGCCGCTATTCCGTCCAATAAATCGCTTATCGCCGAAAACACAAGCGTTACAAATGCTCCGATATAATGCTCTTTTTTGAATAATACCACAAATACCACTATTAATGCCAGTCTTATTGAAGATAAAAAGTTTGCCAGCGTAAGATTTCTTTTTATACTTCCCGTAAGATTTTCCATATATCAATGACCCCTTTTAAAACGCATCAATTACTTATTGAAAAAATTCTGAATGTCATTTAGAAAATCAAAATTATATAAGTATCTGAAAATAAATGTATTCTCTACAGTTGCAGGCGCAATTATCTTAGGCATATCCGTAATCAGCGGGGTTGCCGTCTTTAAAATCAAAGCGAAAACTATAATGAATATAAGACCTTCCGCCAAGCCTATAACTGCGCCTATCAGGGAATTTACAAAACTGAGCATAAGCACATTCATCAATCCCTCTACAAACTTTACAACAAACCTTAACACTATGCGCAAAGCTATGAACAGCACCGTAATGGTTATAACTGAAATAAATGTGGTTATAATCGGTGCGACCATCGTTTCAATCTTCTCGGCAACAGCAGTGGCATTGTCAAGATTTATTGCGTCAAGGAAATTCTGCATTGAAAATCCAAAGGATTCTATTGCACCACGAACATAGTCAGGCAAAGAATCAAACACCTTGCCGAGAGTTGCCTCGGCAGTTTCGGTACCCTTTTCAAGGATAACGGCAGAAATCTTGTTTATAACTGCGCCTTTTACAAATAAAGCATAAATAGATTTGGCTATAACCGAGCCGATAAATACCGAGCCTACTGCCGAAATCACCGTTCCGCACAGATTGGCAAGCGACCTTGCGGCGCCTCTCTTATAGCCTATAAATACAAACAGAACTATAACTCCTACAACAATTAAATCCAACCAAATATGTTCCATAGATTGCCACCCTTTCAAGTTTAATTCTTATGATATAATATGCGGCTTTAGCCGTGAACGAACTTAATCCACTAATCAAAACCGCATCTCTAAGCTCATTGGCGCATTACCTGATATGTAAACACATAAAGCATATGCTGTATTATTTTGGAAACCGTGAGTATATTAGTGGTAATATTGTATCTTATTTTTGCAATTTTTGCAAGCATAACAAGAATTGTTTACTTTTATTTATTATTTTTTCTCAATTTTTCATTTGAATTTCGCATTAAGCAATAAAATTCTGTACAATTATGACAATGAAATCTGCCTTATTTCATTTATTCCCATAATATATGCGGTATTTTTATCAAGCATAAGTATCTTTCCTGCATCATTGCCTGCGCCGAATGCACCTATGAGCGTACCGGACGTATCATAACAATATGCAGTCCCCTCAGCAATATACACAACCTTGTCATCTTTGTTAGATATTGATATTATTCTCTTTTGCGTGGGAAGCTCCATTGTTTTTTCACCGTCAAGATTTACCGAAACCACATTGCACCTGTTTCCGTCACCGGAAATAGACAGCGACAATGCCAAACCGCCGTCTTCATCAATGGAATAGTTTGTAAGCGTAAGATTATTATAGCTGTATTTATTTATATTTCCGCTTTCAACATCAATTATATATGATGCCTTATCTCCCACAGCCACTATTCTGTCGTTTCGTATAAAGTCTATAGCCACAAAAAACTCATCGTCGAATTTGAACGTCTGCTGAGGCTTTTCCTCTGAAAAATCTATGATGTAAACCGCACTTTCAAGTCCGCCGTTTACTGCACTGAATCCGGATACTGCCGCTTTTTTATTATTATTGCTCAACGAAATAAGATTGGCATAATAATCCGCAAACGAATACTTATACCGCTGCTCGTTTTTACTTGTGAATACAACCATACGGGATAAATATCCGGTAGCCTCAGTAAGCAAAGCGTATGTTCCGTCATTATTTATATCTGCCGAGAGTATCTTCTCTTCGGTATTCTTCTTTACCAGAGTAGCCGATTTATTCTCCACACGGTATCCGGTTCCGCCTACACTGTAGAGTATGGCTTTGTTCTTGGATGTTTTTACCGCAGGCGTACTGTAGCTGTGCTGGCGGTTTGCAAGCTCTTTTGCGGTAGTACTGAGTATGGAAAACGAGGTATCGCTGGCAACCACAAGCTTATCGTCCATAAGAACAAAATTATTGTACAGCACGTTTGTTCCGCTGATAGGGCACGGATATCCGTCGCCGATTCCAGTACCGAACATCTCGCCTTCTATCCACTCAACCGTCCTCTCAAAGGATATGTTCTTCCAGCTGATTATAAGCAGAACAACAGCGCACGCTGCGGCAACAATCATCATCGCCTTAAACAGCTTTTTTATTCCTGTCCACGTTATTTTGGAACGTGGCTGTTCATAATCCTCAAGCGGCATATCCTCATAGCTTAAAGTCTTTCGATTGACTTTTCGCTCGATTTTTTCATATTTGTTTTTCCTCTTTTTAAAATTCATATTCTCACCGCCCCAAATAAATGGTATCAATAATTAAAGCCTGATAGAAAACAGACGATAGACTTGTAAAAACGTTGCAAGATAAATACCATAATCAAAGTAAATCTAATAGATTCGTCCGTAAAGATTGCCTGCCTCTTATCAGTTATCAGTATAAAACACCTCTTGTAAATATAATCCGTAAGGAGGTGCTGTGGGACCTGCCCTCGACCTGTCCTTAGCCTCGATTATATCATCAATTTCGTCGGCTTTTATTTTTCCCTGCGCCACACGCAGCAGAGTGCCGACCATTATTCTTACCATATTGTATAAAAAACCGTCAGCCGCAACCGATATTATAAGCATATCTCCCTCTTTATGTACGCTGAACTCAGTTACCGTACGTGTAAAATCGCCGGGCTCACGGTTATCAAGCGTACAAAACGAAGTAAAATCATGTTCGCCTATAAAAGCCTGTCCTGCTCTGTGTAAAAGTGCGGCATCAATCGGATATCTGTAGTGTAGTGCATATCCGTCCAAAAACGGGTCACGCACCTCGCTGTTCCATACCTTATAGATATATCTCTTGCCTTTGCAGGAATACCTTGCGTGAAAATCCGCATCAACCTCTTTACATTCATATACCGCCACAGTATACGGGAGAAAATTATTGAGTGCGGCTTTTAAGCGTACAGCAGGTATTTTATGCGTTGTTTTGATATTCAAACAGTACATAAGCGCATGCACGCCTGAATCTGTGCGACTGCAGCCTTTTATTTCAAAATCTTCACCGATTATTCTGCGAAGTGCATTCTGAAAGACCTCCTGCACCGTTAAAGCGTTTGACTGTATCTGCCATCCGTGATAATACTTCCCGTCATATGCTATTTTGCAAAACAGATTTCTTACCTCACCGCTGCCGGCAGAAACACATTGCATGAAATCACCCCTATACACAACAAAAATACAATCAGTATAGCAAAAAAATCAAGGCTTGACATTTTTAGCACCTTCATTTTGGTTCTGCCCTCTCCGCCTCGATAACACCTGCATTCCATAGCCATTGCCAAATCATATGCTCTGCGGAATGCCGACACAAAAAGAGGTATCAGTACAGGCACAAGAGCTTTTACTCTCTGTATAAGTCCGCCGCTTTCCATGTCTGCTCCTCTTGCCTTTTGAGCATTCATAATTTTATCGGTTTCTTCCACAAGCGTGGGAACAAACCGCAATGCTATAGTTATCATCATGGCTATCTCATTAGGTTGTATGTGAAACACCTTTAAGGGCTTAAAGAGCCTTTCAAGTGCATCTGTCAACTCTGTAGGCGATGTTGTGAATGTCAGCATTGAGCTGGCTATTATAAGCGTGATTATCCTTATCGCAACAAACACGGAGTTGTTTATTCCCGCTTCGGTAATCTTTATAAACCCAAGCTGTACAAGCGGCTCGCCACGCCCATAGAACAGGTTTATTACCGATGTGAACAGCACTATAAAAATTATCATTTTCAAGCTTTTAAAGTACATCTTTACCGGTACACCGGAAATGAGCATAAGCACAAATACAAACAGTGTTGTAAGTGCCACGGCAAAATAATTTTTTGTTATAAAAATAAACACTATAATCGGCAGAAGCAAAACTATTTTCGCTCTGGGGTCCATTCTGTGCAATACCGAACTGCCCGGAAAGTATTGCCCGATTGTTACATCTCTGAGCATACACCTACCCCCTTGCTTTTAAAAAGACGCATTATTGCATCAAAACCCTCCTCAACGGTTAATACACCGTCAGGTAAATTATAGCCCCGTTTTTTAAGACCTGTTATTATTTTGGTTATCTGCGGCACTCTGAGTCCTATTTTTTCAAGCTCGTCAGGTCTTGAAAATACATTTTGAGCAGTGTCAAGCATTACCGCTTTACCATCGTTGATAACCAGCACTCTATCAGCAATTCTCGCTATATCCTCCATACTGTGGGATACAAAAATCACTGTATTTTTTCTCTTTTTGTGATAACTCATTATCTGTGTAAGCAGAATTTCTCTACCCATTGGATCAAGCCCCGCAGTGGGCTCATCAAGTATTAGCACATCAGGATCCATAGCCAAAACACCTGCTATGGCGGCTCTGCGTTTTTCACCGCCTGAAAGTTCAAAGGGGGATTTTTCCAGCAATTCATATTTAAGCTCAACAAAATCCGCCGCCTGAAGAACTCTTTCCTTTATCTCTTCCTCGCCAAGTCCCATATTTTTAGGGCCGAAGGCTATGTCTTTAAAAACCGTTTCTTCAAAAAGCTGGTATTCTGGATATTGAAAAACCATACCCACTTTAAAGCGCACCTTCATTATCTCTTTAGGCTTTTCCCAGATATCTGCGCCGTTTAAAAGAATTTTGCCCGATGTAGGCTTTAAAAGCCCGTTGAGCATCTGTATAAAGGTTGATTTACCCGAACCTGTATGTCCTATTATTCCCAAAAGTTCGCCATCTTTTACAGATAACGATATATTATCGACCGCCACACGCTCAAACGGAGTGTTTGCGCCGTATACATGGGATAAATCAACCGTTTCGATGATATTCATTGAGGTTTCCGCTGTCCTTTCAAATTATATAATCCGACATTAACTGCAAACAGGCTTAGTCTGTCTATCTCATAGATTTTACGTCAAGTTATTTTCATCTGGCCTTACTGAGTGCTTTGTCTATCATGTCAACACATTCTTCATCGGTCAGAGCAGTCTTTTCAAATCTAACGCCTTGTTTTTTAAGCAAATATATAAGCTCTGTTGCCTGCGGTACATCCAGGCTGTGGCTCTTCAAAAGCTCTACCTGAGAAAAAATCTGTTCGGGTGTTCCCTGAGTAAGAATGTTGCCTTCGCTCATGACTACCACCCTGTCGGCAAGCACCGCCTCATCCATATAGTGCGTTATCAGCACCACTGTGATGCCCTTATCTTTGTTGAGCCGCAATACAGTGGAAAGCACCTCATCCCTGCCCTTTGGATCAAGCATTGCCGTAGGCTCGTCAAGCACAATGCAATCAGGGTGCATGGCAATAATGCCGGCAATAGCCACACGCTGTTTT
>CADBRB010000204.1 GCA_902796955.1 uncultured Ruminococcus sp. | reverse complement strand
TATCAGCCTGTTATACACAGCCATGCCTACTCCGTCGGGCTTTGGACAACGTGCATATACAAGGTCTGCTCCTATTTCGTCCAGCTCACGCAGGGCATCGAACAATTTTTGCGCCTGCTGAGCATAATCAAATTGTCCGCCGTATGTAATATACGGCACGTTTAATTTTCCGGCGTCCTCGTCATAGCAGAGCGCATATGGGTGTTTATCCGCATTCTTTGCAATATAAGCCGCATATTCATCACTGCTTCCGTTTATGATTATCACCTTAGCCCTCGGTGCGTAATGCTTATATTTCATACCGGGGCTTGCAACTCTTTCATTATCGTCAGGCTTTGAAAAAACCGCCTTGTCAACATCAACATGACCTATTACTGCTTCAAGCTGTTCAAGAGTTATTCCGCCCGGACGAAGCAATCGAGGTGTATCAAGCGCAAGGGTGATAACTGTTGACTCAAGCCCGACATCACAGCTTTCTCCTGCAATTATCGCATCTATCCTGCCATACATATCATGCTCAACATGCTTGTATGTTGTAGGGCTCGGACGGCCCGATAAATTTGCGCTGGGAGCGGCTATCGGAGTACCCGAAAGCGTTATCAGCCTTTGTGCGGTTCTGTTGGACGGAAAACGTATTGCAACCGTATCGAGCCCTGCGCTGACTTCAAACGGTACAGCGGAGGTTTTTTTCATAATCATCGTAAGCGGCCCCGGCCAAAAGGCATCGGCAAGCTTACGGGCATTCTCCGGAATTTCGGATACAAGACCGTCTAACTGCGAAAGCTCGCTTATATGTACTATGAGCGGATTGTCCATAGGTCTGCCCTTTGCGGCAAAAATACCCGCCACAGCTTTGCCGTTCAGAGCGTCTGCTCCCAATCCGTAGACGGTTTCCGTCGGAAAAGCAACTAAACCGCCGTTTTTTATAATATCGGCGGCTGTTTCGATTTGGTTTTCGTTTAAAATCAATGTATTCATTTGTGTTTTCATTCCGTTTCAATGTTTGTGGATTTTTAAAATCTTTCAAATTCCAAAAAGCGCATTCCCTGAAATGTGAGCCTGCCCTTATCGCCCTCGGCAATCATGCCGTACACATTGCCGCTTACAGTAAACTCCTGCCGTGAACCTGTTTCAAATTCAAAGGTTATATAGTATTCCGTACTCATATGGTACGTCATTGCCCCTGCCGCATCAGCTCCATTGGCAAAGCTCGATGTACTCGTTCTCTTTGTCACGGCAACAGCGTCAACTGCAAGAACGGGAAATTTATTGTTTTTACTGTATTGCATTGTACCCCTGACAATAAAAATGACGACTATTACAATCACCGTAACAAACAGAAGGATAAACAGTACAGGTATACCTATGCCTATAAACATAAAACCAACCTCCGCTTTAATCAAATTGTTTATAATTTTCTACACAGTTTCAAGCTTTGAAGCTCTGTCCGCAGTTATTAGAGCGTCTATTATCTCGTCTAAATCACCGTTGAGAATATCGTCGAGCCTATAGAGAGTAAGACCTATGCGGTGGTCGGTAACTCTGCCCTGAGGATAATTGTAGGTGCGTATGCGCTCAGAGCGGTCACCCGTGCCTACCTGTGATTTTCTCTCCTGTGCAACGGCGGCGGACTGCTTTTCACGCTCGGCATCGAGCAGTCTGGATTTTAAAACACGCATGGCTTTATCCTTGTTCTTATACTGGCTTCGCTCATCCTGACATTCAACAACTATACCGGTGGGCAGGTGAGTTATTCTTATGGCGGATTCTGTCTTGTTTATGTGCTGACCGCCTGCTCCGCTTGAACGGAATGTATCTATCTGCAAATCTGCCGGATTGATATCGACCTCCACGTCGTCCGCCTCCGGCAATACGGCAACCGTGACGGTGGAGGTGTGTATTCTGCCCTGTGATTCGGTTTCCGGCACACGCTGTACACGATGTACTCCGCTCTCAAATTTAAGCCGTGAAAACGCACCGTAGCCGTCTATCATAAAGCTTATCTCCTTATAGCCGCCGAGTTCTGTTTCGTTAATATTAACCGGTTCGGTTTTCCAGCCTTTTTTCTCGGCATACATGGAGTACATCCTGTAAAGCACACCTGAAAACAGTGCCGCTTCTTCTCCGCCTGCTCCGCCCCGTATCTCAACTATAACGTTTTTATCATCGTTTTTATCCTTAGGTATCAACAGTATTTTAAGCTCGTCGCTTATTACGGCAAGCTTTTCCTTGGATTGCTCTATTTCAGAGTCTATCAGCTCTCTCAGCTCTTTGTCCGCCGTACCCTCGTCAAGCATCGCTTTGGCATCTGCAAGCGCATTTGAAGCCGACTTGTATTCACGGTATTTAAGAACAATCGGCTCTATGGATTTACATTCCTTCATTGTTTCCATATATAATTGCGGGTCTGCCGCTACTGCAGGCTCAAACAGCTTTGTATTCAGCTCTTCGTAGCGTTTTTCAAAAATTTCAAGCTTTGTAAACATTTATTCGGTTCCTTTCGGCGCATTATTGATACTGTCGTTCCTTATATTTTTATCTATATGCTTTATCATTTTTTCCACCTTTGAGCGTGGCAGCATCATCTCTCTGCCGCAGGTAAGGCATTTTATTCTTACGTCCATGCCAGTGCGCATTACGGTGAACAGCCTGCCGCCGCAAGGGTGGTTTTTTTTCAACTCCAAGATGTCGTTCAACTCTATGTTCATCATATCACCGTTATTCTATAGAGGCGGTTGCCGCCGCATTGAGCGACATATCCGCAATATTACCGCTTAAATACTCATAGTAGCCCTGTGAGCCGACCATTGCCGCATTATCGCCGCAAAGTGATTTTTGAGGCATATAAAAGCCGTAGCCTAACCTTTTACACTCATCTGCAAGCTGTTTTCTGAGCAGACTGTTTGCAGAAACACCGCCGGCAATAACAAGCTTATTTGCTTTCAACTCATCGGCGGCGGCTAAAAACTTTTCACACAGGCAATCAACCACTGTTTTTCTGAATGACGCAGAAATATCCGCAACAGGTATCTCGCCGCCCTTTTGTGCAATATTGTGTACCGTGTTTATAACCGCAGTTTTCAGTCCCGAAAAGCTGAAATCATATTTTCCGCCCGTTACGTGCGGATGCGGAAACTTGTATGCAAACGGGTCGCCCTGCTCGGCTATTTTATCAAGATGTATACCGCCGGGATACGGCATACCCATTACCCTTGCGGCTTTATCAAAGGCTTCTCCGGCGGCATCGTCACGGGTACGCCCGATAATTTTCATTTTTGTATAGTCCTCAACCATTACGATATGGCTGTGTCCGCCGGATACTATCAGGCACAAAAACGGAGGCTGTAAATCCGGATTGCTTATGTAGTTTGAAGCTATGTGCGAGCGCAGATGATGCACCGGTACAAGGGGCTTGCCGCTTGCGAGCGATAAACCCTTGGCAAAGTTTACACCCACCAAAAGCGCACCTATAAGGCCGGGCATGGCTGTTACAGCTATTGCATCCATGTCTTGAAGCTGTGTATTTGCTTCGTCAAGTGCAGACGACACTACACCGACTATCGCTTCTGCATGGCGACGTGAGGCTATCTCCGGCACAACTCCGCCGTAGAGCTTGTGTTCCTCTACCTGTGACGCTATAACCGACGATAAAACATTTCTGCCGTTTTCAACTACGGAAGCCGCTGTTTCGTCACAGGAGCTTTCTATGGCTAAAATTCTCATTGTATAATATTCCTTTCGGAAGCGTAATTTTTATTTTCGTTGTCTATTCGTTTTCATTGAATTGAAGAGTCATGATAAGTCCGTCCTCAACAGGTGAACGGTAAAAGCTTTTGCGGCGGCCCACCGTTATAAAGCCGTTTCTCTCATATAGGCTGACAGCCGCAGTGTTGGATGGGCGCACCTCAAGCGTGATAAAATCCAAATTTAAAGCTTTTGCGCAGGCAATCGCTTTTTTAAGGAGCATATCCCCTATGCCGTGCCTGCGGTACTGCGGCAGAACCGCTACATTGGTTATGTATGCGCCGTCCACTATAGCCTGCATACCGATGTAACCCGATACCGTTGCTTCATCTGTACCGGCACAGGCGACAAAAAAGTGCGATATGTCGTTTTCAAGCTCTTCGGCAAGAGATTTTTCCGACCAAGGATGGGCAAAACATATCTTTTCTATTTCTGCTACGGGATTTACATACTCAGCAGAAAAATCTTTTATGATAATATCCATGCTGTTCTCCGTTTTGGTTTATTTTGTATTATCCGCTTTGATTTTATCAAGCAGTGCGTTGAGGTTCTTTATAAGGCTGTCCCTGCATCTTCTGTATACCTCCGTACCCTGCATATAAGGGTCGGGTATCTCCTCGTCAAAACGGAATATCTTATCCCCCAACCCTGCCGCCTGAAGCACGGCGGCATGAGATGATGTCATAGGTACAATG
Organism: uncultured Ruminococcus sp.; assembly: GCA_902796955.1. GTDB lineage: Bacteria > Bacillota > Clostridia > Oscillospirales > Acutalibacteraceae > RUG14223. The sequence continues at coordinate 712 of CADBRB010000204.1, read as the reverse complement.
TAATCCACCTCAGAGAAATCTATATGCCTTATACTGCGTGATTTGTGCTGTGATATATCAACGTTTATCTCTTTGCATACGTCGGCGGCGGCCTGAGTCACCGCATCGCCGTCGTTTGCAAACAATCCGCAGCTTGTGATATCGGCCTCAACAGAATTTTTTTGACACAACGCCTTGAATATGCCTTCTGCCATAGGACTGCGGCAAGTGTTGCCCGTGCATATAAAAACTATTTTCATGTTTATCACCTTTTTTAAGTAAGCAATATATAGAATGTTGAATAAAAGCTTTGTGATTACGGTTTTATTTGACATACAGTTTTGGGGCTGTATTGAATTTTCAGGAGCTACCTCAGCAATGGAGCGAGATAGTCTAACTGAAGCGTAATCAAAATCCGGTTTTAGTCCTTTGCCTCATACCATGTTTTTCCTGCGTGGGCATCGGCTGTGAGCGGCACGGATAAGTCTGCGGCGGCTCCCATCTCCTGCTGGAGTATCTCTTTGACCTTTTCGGCTTCGGCTTCCGGCGCTTCCACTATAAGCTCATCGTGTACCTGTAAAATAAGCTGTGCTTTTAAATGCTCCGCCTTGAGCCTTCTGTACACCTTTATCATTGCAATTTTTATAATATCAGCCGCAGTACCCTGTATGGGCATATTGCGTGCAACACGTTCTCCAAATGCACGTAAATTGAAATTTGATGCGGTAAGCTC
>CADBRB010000203.1 GCA_902796955.1 uncultured Ruminococcus sp. | reverse complement strand
GTAACTACATATAATCCGTATCCGATTTTGAACAGTGCCGTAAGATCGTTCTTATCCGCAAGCTCATTAGATTCGGCTATATAATCCTTGCAAAGCTCCTGTGCCATTGCTTCAATCTGCTCTGCATTTTCATCATTCACCGCAGATTTTATTTTTACTGTCGTATCAAGCCATGTTATATTCTTACAGCCGGAAAGCTTCTCTTTCATGATTTTTGCCGCCAAAGGCGCCCATGTGCCGTTTTCGATAAGCCCTATTGTACGGTTTTGGTAGTTTCTCTCAACCAAATCATCTATAAATTGACGCATAAACGGGAAAATCTCCGCATTATATGTGGTTGTTGCAAGCACTATTTTACCGTATCTGAAAGCGTCTTCAACCGCTTCTGCCATATCCTCTCTTGCCAAATCGCAAACTACAATCTTGGGGCAGCCTTTCTTTTTCAGCTTGTCCGCAAGCATATCAACCGCCTTTTTAGTATTGCCGTAAACAGAGGTATACGCTATCATTATTCCGTCTGATTCAATGCCGTATGACGACCATGTATTGTAAAGGTTGAGATAATATCCGAGGTTTTCGGAAAGAACCGGGCCGTGCAGAGGGCAGATTATCTCAATATCAAGCTGAGCCGCCTTTTTGAGCAAAGCCTGTACCTGAGCGCCGTACTTGCCTACTATGCCGAAATAATAGCGTCGAGCCTCGCAAGCCCAATCCTCATCAACATCCAGCGCACCGAATTTGCCAAAACCGTCTGCGGAAAACAGCACCTTGTCCTTGCTGTCATAAGTAACCATTACCTCCGGCCAATGTACCATCGGCGCAAATACAAATGTAAGCTCATGGCTTCCGAGCGAAAGTGTATCGCCGTTGTTGACAACAACCTTTTTATCGTCTAAATTAAGCATTGGGAAAAAGTTTTGCATCATTGTGAAGGTTTTTGTATTTGCCACTATTTTAGTATCGGGATAAACAGACAAAAAATTGGCTATGTTTGCAGAGTGGTCAGGCTCCATATGCTGTACTATAAGATAGTCGGGCTTACGTGAGCCGAACGTATTTTGCAGATTATCAAGCCATTCGTGTTTAAACTTAGCATCAACCGTATCAAAAACAGCTATCTTATCATCCATAATCACATATGAGTTATAAGCCATACCGTTTGGTACGGTATACTGCCCCTCAAACAGGTCGATTTTATGGTCATTTACGCCTACATAAATAATATCATTTGTTACTTTCATTACTGTTCTCCTTTATAAACAAACTCACTTTTGTGAATAATTACATTATTATTTTACTATATGACGGCTATCCGTGTCAACTCAAATAACTTTCTTTGAAATAAAAATTTACATTTACGTTCAACGTTGACTTTATGCGGCAAAAATGCTATTATTTAACAGTACATAATAAACTCGGAAGTGTAGAAAATGAAGCCTGAAAGCTATTGTAATAATAATGTTGAAATCACCAATGAAGTCGTTGAAAATATCGCACATCTTGCGAAAATCAAGCTTGAGAAAGATGAGGCATCGGCTATCAAAAACGAACTGTTCGCCATTCTCAATTATATGGACGTTCTCAACGGCTTAAACACAGAAGAAATCGAACCTATAACACACGTTTTTGATTTATGCAATGTAATGCGAGATGATATTGCAAAGCAGAGCTTCGGTGTCGAAGATATCGTGAAAAATGCACCCGTACACACCGCAGACAGCTTTGTTGTACCTAAAACTGTGGAATGAGGTGATTTTATGGATATCTGCAAGCTTACCGCAAAAGAGATCTCGGTTTGTATAAAAAACAAAGAGTTTACCTGCACTGATGCGGTAAATGCGTTTTTTGACAGGATTAACAAGCATGACGGACAAATAAACGCATATATAACGCTCAGCAAAGATAAGGCTCTAAAAAAAGCTCTTGAAATTCAAGCCGGAATAGAAAAAGGACAGATTTCCTCCCCCATTGCCGGAGTGCCGATTGCGATAAAGGACAATATCTGCACTAAAGGAGTAAAAACCACCTGCGCATCTAAAATGCTTGAAAGCTTTGAGCCGATATATAATGCAACTGTTGTTGAAAAACTCGAAAAAGCCGGAGCCATCATCATAGGCAAACTCAATATGGATGAGTTCGCAATGGGTTCCACCGGTGAAACATCGTATTTCGGTGCAGTTAAAAACCCGTTTGATAATACCAAATCCGCAGGTGGTTCATCGTCCGGAGCTGCGGCGGCGGTCAGCTTCTGCGAAGCTGCGTGCGCTCTTGGGAGCGACACCGGCGGCAGTATCCGCCAGCCCGCCGCCTATTGCGGTGTAACGGGATTTAAGCCCACATACGG
>CADBRB010000202.1 GCA_902796955.1 uncultured Ruminococcus sp. | reverse complement strand
TGGCGTAAACTCCGGCGGTATAGCCTGCATTTTCTATAACGGCGCAAAATGCTTCGGCAATATTGGTGCAAAGCTCCTTTCCCAATGCCGCCTGTGTTTCTTCCTCCATATCATAATAAATAGGAAGATTAGGAGTGAAGTCGTTTATACACTTAAGGCAAAATTCCGCTTCAGCTTTAGCCTCGTCAGTGGTCACGGCATATGAATAATGGTAAACTCCGCAGGGTATTCCAAGTGATTGAAAGCCACTTATATTTCTGTCAAAAAACTTATCCTTTTGCGATTCTGATTTCCAGCCGTAGCTGCTTCGGATTATGGCAAATTCAACACCTGAATTGACAGCCTTACGGTAGTTGATATCTGCCTGCCATTCCGAAACATCAATGCCTACCTTTGAGTATTTCATAAGTTTTACCTCCGTTTTGTCTGTTTGAATCGAGAGGACATTATAACGGTGACGGTCGTCATATTGTCCTTTCATCTATGGTCAAAATGAGCTTTATTTTGCACAAAAAAGTGCAAATAGTATTAATAGAATAGATATTATCAGTATATTGTGAATATGTTAAAATGTGACGGCAGAAATGAAAATCCCCCGAAGCTGAATAGCTTCAGGGGATTTTGTAATTAGTATTGAATTGTGGAGCAGTCAATTTATTATTCTGCAAATAATCTATTAATAAGTGTTGGGCCCTTTTCGACATATATACCTGTTTCGGAAGCTGATTTTTCATCAAATACGGTAACTCCGCTGTCGTTTCTTACATTGCTTCTGTATATCAGGTACGGTACGGCTTCGGAGCTGTGCGTTCTTATTGAAAGCGGTGTAGGGTGATCCGGCAAAACCATTATTGCATATTCTCCGTATGCTTTTAGCGCTTCGTCCAAAGGTCCCAAAATAAGCTCGTCAATAAGCTCTATGCTTTTGATTTTATTCTCGGTTTCACCACGATGACCGCATTCATCTGGAGCTTCAACATGAATATATACAAAGTCGCATCCGTTTTTAAATTCACTTAGTGCGGCCTCAAGCTTGCCTGTAAAGTTAGTGTCGATATATCCTGTTGCACCTTTAACGACGGGCGTTCTCATACCTGCGCAAATACCGATTCCCTTAAGTAAATCTACAGCGGAAATAACTGCTCCCTTTTTACCGAATTTGTCGTAAAAGCTATCCAGTCTGGGCTTTTGACCTTCGCCCCAAAGCCAAATTGAATTTGCGGGACGCTTGCCGTTTTTGATTCTGTTCAAATTAACGGGATGATTCTTTAAAAGCTCGTAGCTATCCTTCATCATGCTGTAAAGTCTTTCAACAGCATCTCCGTAAGGAATGTAATCGTGTACGCACCTGCCTGTTATATCATGAGGCGGAGTGAGAGTACCCGGCTTCGGATTGCCGTTTTTCCAAACAAGGCAATGTCTGTAGCTTACGCCGGGGTAGAATTTAAACTCATCATTACCGAGCTTTTGGTCAATGTATTTTATCAAAATTTCCGCTTCCTCCGAGGAAATATCGTCAGCGCAGTAATCAACAAGCGTTTTATCCTCATAGCTTTCTTCATCTGATAAAGTAACAAGATTGCACCTGAAGGTGACGTCTGTGTTTTCAAGGTCAATACCTATACTTGCCGCTTCAAGAGGTGAACGTCCGCTGTAATACACGGCAGGGTCATATCCCATAACCGAAAGATTAGCAACATCGCTGCCGGGCTTTAAACCATCTGCAACGGTTTTTACAAGGCCCACTTCACCGCAGGAGGCAAGCCTGTTCATGTTTGGCTTTTTTGCAACTGACATTGGCGTTTTGCCGCCTAAAAGCTCTACGGGTCTATCCGCCATTCCGTCGCAAAGAACTACAGCATATTTCATATATATACACAACCCTTCTGTTTCAGTTAATCGTAAAAATCGGTTTTTATAAAAAGCCGTATTTTGCCATTATTATCTTATTATACATCAAACTTTGCAATCAATCAAGTAAAATATCGTGTTCTTCCAGTTCGCTTGATATAAAACTTACAATTTACAATCGGTTTCTTTAACTGATTTCCTTTGGTTGTTAATATAAGTTTTGTAAAAAATACATTGACAAAAGTGTAAGATGATGATAGAATATAGAAAATTTAAAAGAACATTAAAGGCTGTGACGAAGACGGAAATAGAATTGCTTTTCAGAGAGTCGGTGGTTGGTGCAAATCGGCAGGCAGTTTATTAAACCTATCACTTCCGAGCTGATTGACCGAAAGCCTGTGCAATTAAGTCTTTACGAGAATGCTGCGTCAGTGCATAGAGGTTTGGCGACCTCGATAAGCGGCGATTGCGAATCGCAATTTGAGTGGTACCGCGGGTTTGTATTAAACGGCTC
>CADBRB010000201.1 GCA_902796955.1 uncultured Ruminococcus sp. | reverse complement strand
CTGCCGAAGATTATCTCGGCCTCCTGCATAAGTGCGGCGATTTCCGGATCGCTGTTTATTCTTTGCGCAACAAATTTTGAATCGGGCTTTTGAGGACGTGATACCTGACGCATAATTTTTTTGTTTTCATCGGGAGCTGATTCCGGATTTACTTCACCGTAGCCTTTTTTGGAATCATATGTACTGCCGTTGATGTCGGATTTATTACCGTCCGGTTTAATTTCATCTGACGCAACCGGGGTAAGTGAATTATTATTCTCGGCAAGAAGTCCCGTTTCTATCCAATACTGCATGGCATCGGTAACATCTGCCGGATGCATATTGAGTGCGGCAGAAATGTTTTCTGCGGAAAAATCTTCACCGGCATGGCGAAGAATCCAGAGAAGTACCTTTAGCTGTGCCGAGCCGGCAAGCTTTATGTGTTTATCTACTATTACACTGGGAACTGCAAACACAGAGCTCCAGTTGCCCAAGTTTATATTAATGCTCATAAAAATCACCTTATACACATTTTATCACAAATCAATCGAATATACTATACCTAAATTTTAATAAATTTGTTTTTTCTTGAGCTTTTTTAAGACTTTATAACGTTTTACGTATTTGATTTTTACTCTTATAAGAATTTTATCAAAAAAGTTTAAAAAAAGCATTGACATAACGTATTTTTTAATGTATAATACAAAATACATTCTCCTGCGGATGTAGCTCATCTGGTAGAGCGCCACCTTGCCAAGGTGGAGGTAGCGAGTTCGAGCCTCGTCATCCGCTCCATAACCCACCGCTTAGCGGTGGGTTTTAATTATCTTGCTTATAAAAACCACCGCTTTTCATTGTGAAGAGTGGTGGTTTTTGTTTAATACTAATACTAATTCTCAATAAAACAGATTAACATCTGTTCCGTTAAATTCCGCATAACTTTGTTGTCGTCCTCGGAATACGTCAGTATTCCTGCGTCCTCCGCCTCGCTCTGCAAAATTTTCCGCAACAACTGTTTAAACCGTTTTCATGATAATTAGTATAAGCAGCAGAAATTTTATGAATTTTTAATTTTGTAAATTGAAAAAGATTGACGTGTTTTTAATTAGTATTAATATTAGTATTAGTATTAGTTTACGTTATGTACGCATATTTGATTATAGGGTATTGTGATGCCGTTTTCGTCAAACTGCTTTTTGACTTCCTCCTGCATTGCATAGAAAAGCGGAAAATAGTTTTCGTTTTTTACCCAAATCTTTACATCTATTCCGATACTGCTTTCGTTATGGCTGCTTACACCTATAAGAGGTTCAGGGTCTTTAAGTGCCAGCGGATTACGTGCAACTATCTTTAAAAGCACGGCTTTAACCTTTGAAATGTCGTCATCATAGCTTACGGTAAAGTTCAAGTCAAGTCTTCTTATGCCAAGCGACGAATAGTTTACGATTGTATCTATGGTAAGCTTTGAGTTAGGTATGATAATTTCTTTGTTATCAAGTGATTTAAGATACGTGTTCATCATTTCGATTTTTGTAACTGTTCCCTGCATACCGTTAAATTGTAAAAAGTCACCTACTTTGAAAGGCTTGTTCAATATGATAAGCACACCGCTGGCAAGATTTGACATTGTAGACTGTAAAGCAAGACCTACCGCAACAGTTGCCGCACCCAGCGCAGTTATTATAGATGTCACATTTATGCCGAGCTGTGCAAGTGCAGATACCACTACAATAACACGCAGGACGTTTTTTATAAGCGATTTGAGAAAAGAAACCACCGTTTCGTCTGCTTTTGTACGATTCATTGCCTTAACGAATATTTTGGCGGCAAGTGACGCAAGCCACCAGCCCGCAATAAATACGATTATGGCGGAAATAAGCTTAGGTAAAAATGCAACTGTCCAGTCAATAGCCGCCTGCGCCCATTTCTCTAAATAGCTTACGGAAATATTATCGGCTATATCGACAAGACTATCCAATAAAATTGTTTTCATAAGAGTTCTCCTTTATAATTTTATTTTCATTAAAATTTTACTATTCCATTCATTATATGTCAAGAAATATTGAAATAATAATAAAACAGAAAACAAATTTGAGAGAGGCAATTTAAAGCCAAATCACAATGCTTGCCATATAAAAAAGCAAAATTCGGAACAGAAAAATAAAACAATTACCTCTTGATTTTCTCGAACATATGTTCTATAATATAGATAAACAGTAAAATAGTAAAAAAGGTGATTTGTATGTCAAGGGTAATATTACACAGCGATTGCAACTCATTTTACGCTTCTGTGGAATGTCTGCACAGACCGCAGATACGCAATAAGCCTGTGGCGGTAAGCGGCAATGCTGACGCTCGCCACGGAATAATACTTGCCAAGAACGAAATTGCAAAAAAATACGGAGTAAAAACAGGCGAAACAATATGGCAGGCAAAACAAAAATGCCCGGATTTGGTAACGGTTTTGCCGAACTTTCAGTTATACTCACGATTTTCAAAAATGGCAAAGGAGATATATCTGGAATACACGGATAAAGTGGAATCGTTTGGACTTGACGAGGCGTGGCTGGATGTGACGGATTGTGCCGAAAACTGCGGAAACGGATTTAAAATAGCCTCCGAGATTAAGGAAAGGATAAAAACCGAGCTTGGTATAACAGTGAGCATAGGCGTGAGCTTTAATAAGATATTTGCAAAGCTTGGGAGCGATTACAAAAAGCCCGATGCCATAACAGAAATATCTCCCGAAAACTATAAAACCATCGTTTGGAGCCTGCCTTG
>CADBRB010000200.1 GCA_902796955.1 uncultured Ruminococcus sp. | reverse complement strand
TAGCGGTACAATCATCGTCCGCAACCTCTGTTATGCTTGTAGGACTTGTAAACTCAAGTATAATGGAATTTGCACAAACAGTGAATGTCATGTTCGGTGCAAATATCGGTACAACATTTACATCCTGGATACTCAGCCTTGACAGCATAGAGGCAGGGGGAGCCTGGTTTGAGCTTTTAAAGCCAATAAACTTCGCACCTCTTTTTGCATTAGCCGGTGTTGTGATGCTGATGGTATCGAAGAGTAACAAGAAAAAGAGCATAGGCACTGTTTTCATTGGCTTTTCGTTATTGATGCAAGGTATGTTTATGATGTCAGGTGCGGTTAAACCTCTTGCAGATTCACCGAATTTTTCTCAGCTTCTCACAAAGTTCAACAATCCTATACTGGGCTTGCTGATAGGTACAATTTTCACAGCTATAATACAAGGCTCCGCCGCATCAATAGGTATTTTGCAGGCGCTGTCACTTACAGGTGGAATAACCTACGGTATGGCAATACCCATAATCATGGGTCAAAATATAGGAACAACCGCTACGGCGCTTATCTCATGTATAGGCACTAATGTTGAAGCAAAACGTGTTGCCATAGGTAATACCTTGATAAAGGTTGTTGGTACATTGATTTGGCTTCCGTTGTACGAGATTTTGGATATGATTTTCCAATTCCCGTTTGCCTCTCAAAAGATAACACCTGTAACAATAGCACTTGTGCATACAATATTTAATGTTGTAACAACTTTAGTTTTGATGCCGTTTACAAAATATCTTGTAAAGATTATAGAGAATATAGTCAAGGATAATAAACAAAGCGAGCGTCAGATTAAGAGCAAGCCGCTCATAGACGAGCGTCTGCTTCAATCACCTTCAGTTGCTATTGCAGAGTGTAACAACGTTACAATAAATATGGCCGAGCTGGCAAGAGAAAACGTATATCGAGCCATGGGTCTTTTTGATAACTTTAACAAAGAGGACGAACATCTTGTTTTAAAGGTTGAAGATGAGCTTGACAATTATGAGGATAAAATGGGAACTTTCCTTGTTAAGCTTTCGTCAAGAGCCCTTTCAAACAGTGACTCTATGGTTGTTTCAAAAATGCTTCATGTAATAGGTAACTTTGAACGCTTGGGCGATCATGCGGTAAATCTTCTTAAGGTAGCCAAAGAGATACATGAGAAGAAAATCGGATTTACGCCTAAAGCAGAGGACGAAATCAGAGTCCTGACGAGTGCGGTTGATGAGATACTCTCAATAACAATAAACGCATACGTCACCAACGATGTGGAGCTTGCCACCAAAGTGGAGCCTTTGGAGCAGGTTATTGACGGTTTGACGGCCGTCATACGCAAGAATCATATAGACAGATTAAAACATGGGGAATGTACCATTGAAATGGGTTTCATATTGTCAGATTTGCTGACAAACTATGAACGTGTTTCCGACCACTGCTCAAATATCGCCGTTGCGGTTATTGAAATAGTGCATAACAGCTTTGACACTCACAAGTACCTCAAGGGTGTCAAATACGGAAACAGTGAATTCAATGAAATCTACGAAGTATTCAGTGAGAAATACTCACTGTAAAAATAACCAAGCCAAGCCTTTTTAAGCAATCTCTATATAAAAAATGAGCCTTTTATCAGGGAAGGCTCATTTTTTATTTTATAGTAATTATCATTAAAACGGTTTAAACAGGTGTTGCGGAAAATTTTGCTAAGCGAGGCGGAGGGCGCAGGAATACTGACGTATTCCGAAGACAACAACAAAGTTATGCGGAATTTAACGAAACAGATGTTAATCTGTTTTATTGAGAATTAGTATTATATCGCTTTTAGCGGACTGTACTGTCAGAGATTTACAGCCCGGATAATCACAGAAATAATGCCCCACGCCGCATTTGCGGCGTGGGGCATACATATATCTATGTTTAACCATTAGCTTTAATTTCTGCAATACGATTGTTTACATATTCCTCGGTCACGTTTTGGTACTCACCGTTTACCTTGGGAAATTCTATCTGCTTTAACAGCTCGCCTTTCCAGTGGAACATATCTCCGTTTTTTGTTATCCTTACAACAGCTAAGCCGACAATGCTGTCACCGTCTTTAACAACAATATCAATATGGGTAACATCGCCGTTCCATTTTTCTTCACTGTCTAACTTGGTTAGATTATTCCATATAATATGTTCGCCGCTTTTATAGATATATGTCTTATAGTAGTTAAAAGTGTCATTTTCAAAATCATCTACGAAAAAATGAGAGTCGTTAGCTGTAGCGCAGTACGTATAGTTTGGATTATCATTTTCAATGACAAGCTCAATGCCGTATTGAATACTTATTCC
>CADBRB010000199.1 GCA_902796955.1 uncultured Ruminococcus sp. | reverse complement strand
TATCATCAGAAGTAAGCCCTGAGAAGCCGTATAGGTAGTTGTCAGTGCGCCGGCTGAAAGTGAGCCGTGAACCGCACCGGCGGCTCCTGCCTCAGACTGCATCTCGGTAACCTGTACCTCTCTGCCGAAAAGATTTTTACGTCTGGCCGCGGAATATTTGTCTGTTTCATCAGCCATAACTGATGAAGGCGTGATAGGATAGATAGCGGCAACGTCTGTAAATGCATATGAAACATGAGCAGCGGCGTTGTTACCATCCATCGTTTTCATTTTCCTTGCCATTGGATGATTTTCCTCCTTAAATGCCTTACAGCATAAAAATAATTTAAAGCGATAGCTGAAAATATAGCCGATTTCATCAACCTCTTTGTTCATAAATCAAATGTAGTCAAATAAAAAATCCGTTATTATTTCAACACTACCTTACAGTTTATCATGTTTTTATTAATATGTAAAGAAATTTTTTAAAAATAAATACAACAACGTAACCTGCTGTTTATGCAAAAATTTGTTTTTATTTTACATATTTTGCATTCTGCACGCCGCACGCTTGCTTACAGCAGGCAAAAACTTTATCCCTGCGCCCGAATACATTTACGAGTAAGATGGTTGTTACTTCTAATTACCAATTACGCAGCTTTGTATTCCGATGATGACAGCAAAGCTTTACTGAATCAGGCTGTAATGCTTGTATGTTTTTTGTCAGGAATCAGCATAAGTCTTCTTTCTGCCCGGAATTAGTTTTAAATGCGTTGACACGCCGTCGAATTTAGATTATACTTAAACTAAACAAAACAAATTACGAAATGTAAAGGAGAAAGCTTAAAATGTCAGACGACCCTTTTGGGAATACTTTTAATTTTCTGGCGGCAAGCGCAGTTTCGGATTTTACCGTTGCGGAGAAAACAGCTGTCATATTGCTTTTGATATTGCTCGTATTTATACATGCCCTTTTTGTTATGGCGGAGGCCGCCATACCTGAGGTAAATGAGGCAAATATCAAAAAGCTTGCCTCCAAGGGCAATAAAAGGGCAAAAATGCTTGAAGCCCTGCTTGAAAACCCAAACAAGCCGATTTCCGCCGTTAAAATGTGCATTACTCTGTGCGTATGCCTTACATCGGTATTTACCGCCGTTATATTATCGCCGCATCTGTGTAAAGCACTAAATTTTCTTTTTCAAAATCAAAATGTAATCTTCGCCTTTGCCATACTCATTCTTACGGCGATACTCGTTTTTGTGTTTTTGATTTTCGGCGAGCTTATACCCAAACGGATATCTATACAAAAGGCGGATTCCGTAGCCTTAAGAACAATAAAGCTGATTAATACAGTAAGTATAGTTTTTACCCCTTTTTTGGCTGTTGCCGATTTTATTACAAAAATCATACTTAAAATTTTCGGGCTTGACCCTAACGCCATTGAAGCCGCCGCAACCGAGGAGGAAATCCTGCTGATGATGGACGAAAGCGAGGAAAGCGGACTTATTGAGGAAAGCACAAAGGATATGATAGAGAATATCTTTGACTTTGACGACATAACAGCAGGCGAAATAATGACGCACCGTACCGAAATGATTGCGATTGAGGATACTGCCGACATGAGCGAAATAGTTAAAGCCGCCGTTGAGAGCGGCCACTCCAGATTACCTGTTTATCATGAGGATTTAGACAATATAGTCGGCGTTATTTGCGTTAAGGATTTATTAAAATACGTGTGCGACAGTACCCCGATTCAAATCAGAGCGACGGATATTTTAAGAAGAATCATGTTTGCACCGAAGACAAAGCCTTGCAGTGAGCTGTTTAACGAAATGACCGAGAAAAAAATGCAGCTTGCCATAGTCGTAGATGAATACGGCGGTACGGAGGGACTTATTACCCTTGAAGATTTACTTGAAATAATAGTGGGCAGTATACAGGACGAATACGATAACGAAGAGGACGAGGTAACAAAGATAAGCGAAAAGGTATTTACTGTTGACGGTGCTCTTTCGGTAGATGACCTTGCGGAAATGCTGGACGTATCTCTGCCGGAAACGGACAGCGAAACGGTTGCCGGACTTTTTATGGAATATCTCGGCAGAATACCGGAAAATCAGGAGCGTCCCACAGTAAATATAAACGGCATTAAGCTCACAGCAGACGGTGTTTCCGACAGACATATAGACAAAGTAATCGTGGAGCTGCCGTAGAGCTGTAAATAAAAACCGCTCATTAACCGCATACTTAATTTTTTAAAAGGGGGATTTACAGGCATGAAATTAAAAAAAGCAATCAGCATTCTTGTTGTAGCAGTGATAATGTTTACATTAAATGCATCTGCATTTGCAACGGAGGTTTATAAATTTACGGTACAGCCAAAAGGTGGAGAGGCCGCAAATAATCAGCCTTTTACTTTTACGTGGGAAACAAACGCAAATTGCAAATATATGCTTCAAGCCCGTGATAACGAAACATATGATTGGGGCAATATGGATTGGATAACATCTCCCCATTCCTTAGATTGGACAGATTATACTTCTCAATTCCGTATTATGGCTGTAGTCATTGATAATGACACCGAGTTTTACAGCGACGTCTTTACAATCACATGGAAGCCGGCAGACGACTCCACAGAGGTATCTATGTCGGCTGTAGAGTTTGCCGAAGTGCTTTTGGGATATGATAAGGTTGAAACACTCCCTATAACCGTTACCAACGTAGGTGCTTATACGCTCAGAACGCCCGATGTATTTATGGGTGACGGCAGTGACAAATATTTTGAAATAATTCAAAACAGAAAGCCTCATGACCTGTTACCCGGTGAAAGCGACAATTCCACATGGAGCATACGTCCTAAAAAAGGATTGGGTATTGGAGATTACCATGAGCTGTTCTACCTGAGTGCGGAGAATATTGCGGAATATGCTTCTGCCTCGTGTGACTTGTCGGTAAAAGAGAGTGAGGTAAAGCTTACCTACAGCATGGAGGCCAAAGACATTGACTTTGGCACATTTGAAGAGGGCTACGGCGATGTTGACGATATTACGCTTACCGTTCGTGCCACAGGCACGGGCAATCTCACTAAGATACATATAAAAACCGAAAATGCCGAAAAGCAGTTTTTCATGCTCAGGCAAAACTCCGCAGAGATAGACAAGCTTGCCGCAGGAACCGATACTGGAAAAAACTGGTACGTTTACCTCAACAGCGGCCTTGAGCCAGGCGACTATACCGCACACATACAAGTATATGCGGCAGAAATCGCAGAGCCATTAAATGTAAAAATAAGTGCAAAAATAACGGCAAAGCCGGTAAGCGAACCGTCGGAGGTTTCCGAAACGTCAGAGGAATTATCTGAGGAATCATCAGAAGAATCATCGGAGGAAGCCGGCAACAGCACTTCGGAGGGAATATCAGAATCCGGCTCATCAAGCTCATCAGATGACGGAAAAAGCTCACCGATTGCAAAACTCGGCAATATGTGGTTAATAATCGCCATTGCAGGTGCGGTC
>CADBRB010000198.1 GCA_902796955.1 uncultured Ruminococcus sp. | reverse complement strand
GCTGTCATTTATAATCATATTTGTGCCCGCCGCCAAAATGCTAAGGGTAATCACCACGACTTCGCAAATTATGCTGATAATATATTTTACGCTTACAAGCTGTGACTTGGAATAGGGGAGAGTAGCACTGTATTTATCCCAGTGATAATGCTCGTCGTATGACAGAAGCGACATTGGCATGGTTCCGGCAAACAAAGCCGGATAGAATATAAAAAACACACTGTTGTTGTTTACAATAGATAACGCATTGAAAACAAGAATGATTAGAAAAATTATCTTAAAATGCTTTTTCATCACATAAAAATCCTTTAAAATCAAGCCCTTCACATCAAATACCTCCTTTTACCGTCTGTACAAAAAGCTCTTCTATTGAAACCGGACTTATTTGTATACCTGCCGGAACGGCTTTTCTCAACACGATTGCTTCTGCACCGTAATCGGTGACCTTTTTGTGTTTTATTGTAGCCGGCTCAAGCTTGTTGAGTTGCTCATTTGAACAGTGTATTGTACAGTAATCTGCAAGCAGTTTATCCTTTTCTTCGCATAGAATAAGCTTGCCGTCATGTAAAAATGCGATATAATCGCATATTTTTTCAAGGTCGCTTACAATATGTGATGAAATCAGTACCGAATGATTTTCGTCCCTTGTAAATTCAATAAGCATTTCTATTACATCATCTCTTGCAACCGGGTCAAGCCCGCTCGTCGCCTCATCAAGAAGAAGAAGCTTTGCATCATGTGAAAGAGCTATGGCGATTCCGAGCTTCATTTTCATTCCCTTTGAAAAATCCTTAAACTCTTTATTGTCTGGTATAGATAGCTTTTTAAGATATCTGTCGTAAGCTTCTGAATTCCAATTACGGAATGTGTAGCGCATTATCCTTCCCACCTGTTTTGCGTTCAGGCAGTCGGTTATGCCTACGTCATCCATTACAACTCCTATATCTTCCTTTATGGAGTTCAAATCCGTACCGTCGGGCTTTTCAAAAAGCTTAATACTGCCGCTGTCCCTTTGGAGCATATCCAGTATAAGCTTAATTGTGGTGGTTTTACCTGCGCCGTTTTGACCTATAAGCCCCATTATACATCCATTGGGGAGTGTAAGGTTCAAACCGTCCAGCGTAAAGCCGTTAAATGATTTTCTTAAATCTTTTATTTCCAGCGTATTCATTTATTATAATCCTCCAGACTGAAATTTATCATAGAGATAATCTCGGATTTGCTAAGATTACAGGCTGCGGCAAGCTGTACAGCCTGTTCAAGCAAATCTTCTATTTTTTTGAGATTTTCTTCTCTTATAAGCTCAATGTTTTTTGCGGCCACAAAGCATCCTTTTGCGGGGATAGTATATATAAAGCCTTCGTTTTCAAGCTCGTCATAAGCACGCTTTGTCGTAATAAAACTGATTTTTAAATCCTTAGCAAGCTTGCGTATGGATGGAAGCATCTCGTTTTCTTTTAACTGCCCGCTTATTATATGATTTTTGATTTGAGAATATATTTGGTCATATATAGGCGCACCGCTTTTGTTGTCTATCAAAATAGTCAAGCTATCACCTCTCCGTAAACTGTATATGTTGATTATATACAGTTGATACAGTTTTGTCAATACTTTTATATTACTTTTCTGATTTACAAACGCCTGACTTTATGCTAATATATAAATGAAAATAGATAAAAGGTGATAGGTAAGCTATGAAGAAGTGTGAGTTCTGCGGAAAAGAAATCTCTTATTTTGACCAATATTGCAACAATAATTGCGAAAGCTCGACAAAAGCGTTTTATAAAAAAAGAAATCGCCGTGCAAAGCTTTCATCTACATTGACGGTGATTGCGCTTGCAGGCTTCGGCATAAGTGCATTTATGTTTCTTTTTGGTATAAAATGGGCTTCAATGATGATATCGGCTTGTATTACGTTGTTCGGAATTTTACTGATTATATTTCCGTACGCAACCGATTATATGATAAAAAAGTATACGGTAAAAAAATCTGTTGTAATTATGAAAAGAGCCGGAATTGTTATTCTTGCACTTGGCATAGCTTTTATTTTTGCGTCGGTTATGTATATTTTCGCCTGACATGGCAACGCTATCTAAGCAGGGTAATATTTTATTTTAGGAGGATTTGCCATGCTTGACAAGTTAGCATTAACTCTACTGATTATCGGCGGCATCAACTGGGGTTCCATAGGTATCTTCAGGTTTGATATCGTATCGTGGATCTTTGGAGGTCAGGGCTCCGTTATAAGCCGTATAATCTATACGCTTGTGGGGCTTTGCGCTATCTGGTGTATCTCATTGCTGTTCAGAGATGAATCAGTTACAGGTCATAATTCCGATATCCAGCGCAGCGCAACCTAATGCCGGTCGTAAAAAACCGTTTCGATTTTACGGTACATTGCCGTAAATAACCGGACGGTAACAGCAATTCGGTAAAATTAACTTGCATCACGGGCAAAAAAGCTAATTCATTTTCTTGTAATTATTGCGGCTTTGCACTGATTTTCAGGATAATTTGAATATGTTTTTGCCCAAACACAAGGCTGTATTTGCTTAAAATATTCGTCTTTTCTTATGAAAAAGCGGAATATATGCAAATGCGGCCTTGATTTTTTGTAAAGTTTTTTAACTTATCTCTTTTATTTTCATTGAATATATGCTAAAATAACATAGAATAGTGTGTTATTTACCTTTGCACACATAAACATATAGTATTCGGAGTTGAAAAAATGCAGTCAAACAGATACAGAATCGGTGAAAAAGTGTATTTAACAGGAATAAAAACGGACAAGTTTAAAACAGGAAGAATCTCATTGACGATGTTTTTGCCAATCAGTAAGCCTGATTTTATACCTAATATATTATTGCCTCAGCTTTTAACACGATCATGCTCAAAATACAATGATTATATCTCTTTTAACAGAAGCCTGAATGAGCTTTACGGTGCATCGCTCTCGTCATATGCACGCAAGGTGGGTGATTCCATAGGCATAACCGTTTCAATAGCAGGTCTTGATGACAGGTTTTTGATGGATGGAGATGAAATATCGGGCGATTTAACATCTATGCTGTGTGAAATAGTTTTTCACCCAAAGATTGAGGGAAACGCCTTTGCAAAAGAGGACTTTGAACAGGAGCAGAGGGAGCTTTTGGAAACGATTTATGCGGAAATCAACGAAAAGCGTACCTATGCCGTAAATAAATGTATTGATGAAATGTGCAAAAACGAGCTTTTCGGCATCAGCCGCCAAAACTGTATTGAGCAGTTGGAAAGTGTTACGCCGGAGGACGTGTACGGCGCATGGCAAAATGCACTCAAGCGGGCGAAAATAGAAATAACCGTTGTTGGAATGTTTGATGTTGATAAGGTGGAAAGAGTCTTCAAGGATGAGCTGGCTAATATTGAAAGAAAGCCGTGCAAGCTGTCATCAAGAGTGATTTCAAGGGTTGAAAAATCAAAAGAGCTGAGCGAAGATGACGATGTAAATCAGGCCAAGCTTGTTATGGGATTCAGAACGCCGATAGCTGTGCCGGATAAAAGAAGTATGGCAATGAGGCTTGCTGTTGCTATGCTGGGCGGAGTGCAAAGCTCAAAATTATTCATGAATGTGCGTGAGAAGCTCAGTTTATGTTATTACTGCGCTGCAAGATATCTGAAAAACAAGGGTATTGTTTTAATAGACAGCGGAGTTGAGCATGAAAACATCGAGCAAACCAAGCTTGAAATATTAAACCAAATAAAGCTTATGCAGGAGGGCGATATAACAGATGAGGAGCTTGAATACGCCAAGCTGGCGATTATAAACAGCTTTAGATCCTCAGCGGATACGGTAAGCGGAATGGAGTATTGGTTTACATCGCAAATGCTTGACGGAGGACTTTTAAGTGTAGAACAGGCTTGCGAGAAGATAAATCAGGTAACTAAAGATGAAATAGTAAAAGCCATGCAAACGCTGTCCTTAGATACCGTATTTGTCCTCAAAAACGGAAAGGAACTATAAAAATATGAGTGTTGTAGAGATAAAAAACGACAGACTTGACGATAAATACTACAAAATAGAACACAGCTCAGGCTTGACGATATATGTTTACCCCAAAAAGGACTATGTTTCAACATACGCTATTTTTGCGTCACGCTTCGGCTCTGTAAATACAAAATTTATGTATGACGGTGAGGAAATTACCG
>CADBRB010000197.1 GCA_902796955.1 uncultured Ruminococcus sp. | reverse complement strand
TTTTAATTGAAAACATTATAAAAGACCGAGGCTCAATTCCGCCTCGGTCTTAATCTTTATAAATTAAATTTTACGCCAAGCATTACGAAAGTGTGCGTACTCTCACATCCGATGAAAAATTCGGTATGTTATACAGGAGCAGTACCTCTGTAATACCGTTCTCTTTTATATAATCGCTTACGGAGCTTTTGAAAAAGCGCAAGTCAATAAGGTGTGTTTCCTCATACTCGTCTATAACGAACTGTGCAAACGTGTTGGCATATGAATCCTTTAATATTAAAAGCTTGCCTTTTCCATCACCCTTTACAACTGTGGTCGCCTGATTTGAATTGAGGAACACGGCGTACTGATCCTTGCCCTTGAGAAATTTACGCTCGTAAATCGAATCAGCCGTCTGTTTTCCGTCATTATAGCTTACATCATGCTTTTCCGTATTGTAGTAAGCCGTTATCGTGTCAGGCTTTGCAAACGGGTAATTCACCTTTGCATAGGTAGTACCAAGAAAATCATCGCACAGCGTTTCCGTTTTAAAGCTGTTTATCGGTTCGGGAGTTTCACCCTTTATCTGCTTCCACTGCGCATATGCATAGTATGCTCCAAGCGACGTCCAGTGGTGGTCTGTTCTGTAATATATATACTCGTCCTTATGCTTTGTAAAAGCTTCCGTAATGTCTACCGTGTCCAAACCGATTTTTTCGGCAAGCTCAATTATGCCGTTTTGGTCTACACCGGGTGCAAACGCAGGCATTTTATCCGTCAAAATCTGCGCCGCTGTAGGTACAAGCATAACATATGTCTTTACCGATGAATCGTTCTGCACACTGTCTGCAAAACGTTTTATTGCTTCCAGGTTCATATTAACGAGCTTTTCGTTTACCTGCTTAAACGAATCTATAAGATATCCGTCATCGGCAAAATATACTCCTGCACTCTCTTTTTTGCCCGAAGCAAGCTCCGAAAGAGTTTTTACCGTCACCCATGCATCCCTTGCGGGAAACTGATCCGTAAGATAATCCTCGACTTCATCGGGTATTTTACCCGCAAAAACTTTTTCCGCCGTTATTTCGGGGAATTGCTTAAGAGTTCTCTTTTCATTTTCGGAGTAATGCTTATCCGGTACTGCTATGCTGCTTATAATACCTGCCGCCAGTATGACGCAAAAGATTATTGTTATAACTCTGTTTCTCATACCAAACACCTCCTAAAATCTGAAATAGAGGAACGGATTATATGAGCCGCTTATTAAATACGCCAATGAAAGGAACATTACAATTATTATGCATATGCTGTCTATCGCAAGCATACCGCCCTCATTAAGCTTGCATGAAAGCTTTTTATATATTCCGGATGCAAGCGGTGTTGACGCTACTGCACAGATAAGCAGAAGCGGCAGATACGTTATGAGCTGATACATTGTATTTCCGTATGCCGCACCTCCGGCAAATCCGAAGAGGACCTTTATATACTCAAACCCTTTTGCAATATCCTCAAAAGCGAACAACAACCAGCCTAAAACTACAGCAAACAATGTATATATATGCCCTACAACAGCCGGCAGTTTTTTAAGATACTTTAAAAGCACAAGCTTTTCAAATATCAAAATCACACCGTAATATGCTCCCCACAGCAGATAATTCCAGCTTGCCCCGTGCCAAAATCCCGTAAGAAACCATACAATCGCTATATTGCGAAGCTGAATCGCAATTCCCTTTCGGTTACCGCCCAACGGAATATAGAGGTAATCCCTGAACCATGTGCCGAGCGATATATGCCATCTGCGCCAAAACTCGGTAATGCTTTTTGAGATATACGGATAGTCAAAATTTTCAAGAAAATCAAATCCGAACATTTTGCCCAAGCCTATAGCCATATCCGAATAACCCGAAAAATCAAAATAAATCTGGAATGCAAACGCTATAAGTCCTATCCATGCCGAAAGCACGGTCAGGTCTTTTGTTTGGGATGAAGATATCGTACTCCAAAGCAGACCTATGTTGTTTGCAATCAGTACCTTTTTTCCCATACCTGCTACAAATCGCTTTACACCATCACCGAATTTATCAAAGCTGTGTGTGCGTTCGTTGATTTGGTCGGCTACAGTCTGATAGCGTACTATTGGTCCGGCAATAAGCTGTGGGAATAATGATACATATGCGCCGAACGAAAGAATATTCTTTTGTACCTTCGCATCGCCTCTGTATACGTCTATGGTATAGCTCATTGTCTGAAATGTATAGAATGAAATGCCAATAGGCAACGGTAGTTTGAGCAGCGGTACTGACGTGCCGAAAATCCCGTTGAATGTACCTATAAGCAAATCGCTGTACTTGAATGTGCAGAGCAATCCAAGGTTTACACATATTGATATAATAAGACCTATTTTTGCCTTTTTCTGACCCCGGTATTTGTCTACTGCTCTGCCGCAACAGTAATCGAGCACCGTAGAAAATATCATGAGGCATACATATATCGGCTCTCCCCATGCATAAAAAATAAGGCTGAAAACAAACAGAACCGTATTTTTGCACCACTTGGGCGTAATAAAATACACTGCAAGCACCAAAGGCAAAAACAGCAATAAAAATGTCATACTTGAAAATACCATAATATTTTCTCCTAATTTAAGTATTAATAAACCGAATCGCCATGTTTTGTGTCTGTATAATTACCCTTTAACATAAAACGGCATTAGTTTAAGCTTTCGCCGGGGTAATACTTTTTGAATGCGCCTTCTATATCGGCAATATTTTCGGGAAGCTCCCCGTATAATTCTTTAACAGCTTTGTCAACTTTTTTATACTCATCTAAAGCGTGTTCGGCTTTTTCCTCCTCGGATGCTGTTTCGTCCAAATCAGAGCCGCCCAAAACAAGTATTACCGTATTGCCGTGCCTGAACAGACGTGCATTTTCTACCTTTGACAAAGATGTTACCGAAAACGGATAAGCCTTTACATATCTGTAGCTTGCCGCAAGAAAAAAGTTAAGCTTGTCTATTGCCGTATCAACGTAATCCTCCTTGCAGTTTAATACAGCCGTTGTATCAAGCTTAAGTACATCATCGTTGTATACCTTTAATATATACGAATCCAGCTTGCTGAAATCCAAATCCGCAAAAAATGTATATTCAATATTCTCTGCGTTTTTTTCGGTATCGCAATAGTAGCCATCGCCTAAAGCCTCGGCAATCGCCGCTTCTACCTCCTGTACGGTATAAACCTTTTCCGGCTCAGCCGCTTTTGACGATACATCTGTACCTTGTGTTCCGCCCGGAGGGATATCCTTGCCGCACGATGTCAGAAAAATAATCATCAGCAATGTAAAAATGCATATTAATCTTTTCATTTTAGCTCTCTCCTTAAAAAATCTGTGTAAAAAAGATTATAGCATTTGTAAATAACGGTGTCAACAAAGGTATTGTTTTTATCCGTACGTTAATATACAATATAAAATTTATGCATTTGCACGGCGTTTAATCGAATGTGCGTTCCACGAATAAATTTGACGCAGAAAAATCCGATGATATTATACTTTGCACAGAAAGCTTAAAACAAATATCAGCTGAAAAACCTGCATAACCGAGGCGGAGTAATACGGCGGACTTGATTACAATACTTTGCGGATTTTTCTGCAGATTCCTATATGATTTTGATATTCGGAATTACATTCGATTAGGAATTACCTGCCGCTGTTCTTAATAGATTGGTATCATGCTTTGATTGTTCAATAGAATTAATCTGTTTAATTCTTTGCAGTAAGTGCTGTACTTTGATTTTTCGTAAAACGAAAAGACCCGCCGCAACGGTTTATAGCCGTAGGGCGGGGTTTTCGCAACAAAGTCTTTTCTATCCGGCGGTGTTCCGCCTAAAGGCTCTCCCACAAAAACGATGATTTATCATTACTCGTGCCGGAGCACATATTATCTATTAGGTTATCACCTCCTTTTAATTTTATTTTGGGAATGGTTAATAAAGGTTTTTAAGGTTATATTTTACCGTGTGCGTCTTTGGGGTAAACGCCACGGGAATGGGTGAAGTAATAAAAAAGCTTTTTGTGTTCCTCTCTGTATTTATTATAAAACACCGAATACAAAAAGACCATGACGTTTTATGAAAATTTTCTTTTCAAAAAACGGCAAGTGAGAATATGATATTTTGTTTACTAAAATATCATAATTTGCCTAAAAATAAACTAAAAAGCATCACGGATTTATACTTTCCGTGATGCTTTTTATATAAGTTATTCTATGTATTTATTCGTTTTCGGTATCTTCTGTATCTTCGATTTTGAGTCCCTGCCTTTTTTGTTTAACTGCAATCACTGCAACAGCTATGCCTGCCGCTACCAGTACCACTGCCGTAGCTATGACAACATACAGCCATATGTCATCGTTATTTCCTTCGGAATTGGAGCTTTCCGTGATATTCTTTCCGGGACTGTTATCGCCGCTGCCTGAATTATTGTGTTTTCCATTTTTGCCTGTGTTTGGGCTTTCGGCGTCTGTTGGTGTGCTTTTTGACATTGTGCTGTCGCCGCTGTCTGAGCGTTTGTGCTTTCCGCTCTTTTCTCCGCTTGAGCTTGCATTGTCTGACGTTGTGCCGCTCGATGTTGCACTGTCGCCGCTGTCTGAGCGTTTATGCTTTCCGCTCTTTTCTCCGCTTGAGCTTGCATTGTCTGACGTTGCGCCGCTTGATGTTGTACTGTCGCCGCTGTCAGAGCGTTTGTGCTTTCCGCTCTTTTCTCCGCTTGAGCTTGTGCTGTCTGACGTTGTGCCGCTCGATGTTGCGCTGTCGCCGCTGTCAGAGCGTTTGTGCTTTCCGCTCTTCTCTCCGCTTGAGCTTGCATTGTCTGACGTTGTACCGCTCGATGCTGCACTGTCGCCGCTGTCCGAGCGTTTATGCTTTCCGCTCTTTTCTCCGTTTGAGCTTGTACTCTCTGACGTTGTGCCGCTTGACATTGCGCTGTCGCTACTGTCTGAGCGTTTGTGCTTTCCGCTCTTTTCTCCGTTTGAGCTTGTACTCTCTGATGATACATCGTCGAGTGCGTTGGTTGCAGAGCTTACAGCATCAATTACCTGATAATTTCTTTCAGATGAACTGCTCGCCTGCTCCGTCACCGAAGACGCAAGCACCGTTGCAGGTATGCTGAGTATTAACGCACAGGTCAGTATCAACGTCAAAAGCTTTCCTA
>CADBRB010000196.1 GCA_902796955.1 uncultured Ruminococcus sp. | reverse complement strand
TCGTGTTTGGGGGCGTAGCTCACTTGGGAGAGCGCTTGAATGGCATTCAAGAGGTAGTCAGTTCGATCCTGATCGTCTCCACCAGCAGAAAGGGCTGTAGCAAATGGAAGTTTGCTACAGCCCTTAGTTTAATTATATTTACATATATACTGCAGATTATCCTGCAAAGCATTTTCAAACGGTATGTCTTAAAATTCTATTTTCTGCAATATCTGAGGTGGATACAGTATACTATAGTCGGAGATATAGGATTTAAATTTAAACTCAGCCGCCTTGATTAAGTCAGAGTGGCATTTTGCGTTTAACTCTCCAAATATTGTATAGCAGATAAAATCATAAAAATTGCCGATAAGCTATATAATGTATAAAGATTAGCTTGGACGGTGGATAATAATGGTTAGAAGAATATCGGGATTGCTTGCATTTTTGCTTATATTTGCTATTTGCGGCTGCACACGTGTTGTTTCCGGCAATGCAGACGAGCTTGTGATGAACGTTTGGTATTTTAAAAATGATTATGGCGTGTACAGCGTGCTTTCGTTTATAGGGGACAGGGCAGAACTGATAATATGCGGCGACGGAAAAAATACCGAGGTGATATCAGGTCAGGTTATGGTAAACGAAAACGAGATAGCAATCACTGATGATGAAACACAGCAGAATTTTGTTATGTCATACGTGCTTTATGGCGACAGAATTGTTCTGACGTATGACGGACTTGAGCTTACTATGAAAAAATACATAGAGGCAAGCGGAACCTCACCTCAGAGAATCATATCCGATTAGTCAGCTACTTGAGCTACAGCCTCAAAGCATTTGCGCCCGTCGTTGAAAGTACCGTACATGGCATAGCTGTTTTCTCCGGTAATAGCTGTATGAATATTGATAATATCGTTTAGCCGAGCTTCGTTTATGAATTGAATTTCGGCTTTTTTTACTGGTTTGCCAATAAATCCGGCAGGGGCATAGTCGATAAGCAACCGCCCGTAATAACTGTTGTTTAAATGATGATTTTCGTCAAGCTCGCTGTATACGGTAATATGCTCGGCGGTTTTTTCGTATTCTGGCATTTTAAGCCGTGAAAGCTTAGGATATACGTCGTCGCCTGTAAGTAAAAATTCATGCCTGTATTCTTTAGGGCGCAAAATTTTACGGTTTTCCGGGTCAACGAGAATCCAAGAGGAGGTTGAACGGCAAAGAATTTCTCCGCTTTCGTTTTCCAATGAATATGATCTGATAAATTTAACACCGCTTATAGCTGATTCCCAAGTTTTTAGAATACAGTTTTCGCCGTATTTTGCAGGCTTGAACATTTCATATGAAAGCTGTGACAGAAGAAAAACATGACCTTCCCGTAACATAGCTTCACGTGTTATTCCTCTGACATCGAGGTGCAAACCGCCTATTTCGCCGCACCATGCCATATAACTCCACAGGGCGAGTTCGCCGCTTTGATTGCAGTCGTAGAAGCCTACGCACTTTGCAGATGAGAATACTCTATAATCCATATTTCTTAGTGAATTGTATTAAGGAATAGTATTGATACGCACAAATTTACTTGTAATGTAGAATAACTTTACATAGCTGAAATCCGATTGGTAAGCCAATTTTAAATACTGAAATCTGATAAAACAGATGTCTGAAAAATTCACCTATTACTTATATAAGCAAGGATAATTCTCGCAAGACAAGGCTCTGGCTGGTAGCGTTCACTTACACGTTGCACACTTTATATCAGACAAAAGCTTTATGCCCTGCGGCTGACTACATTTGATGTATGATTGTTGTTTCTTTCGGCAACCTTTTTTATGCGGATTTGGTGTGCGCTTCGCACCTGAGTGTTCCGAGAGTGACAACTCGGTATTGCGCAAATTGAACCATAAAAGTTGGCTTATTTTATTGGTTATCAAAGGGCTTTATCGGAAGATAGAATATTATCCTGTTCCTGTTAATACAAACACCGTAACTCCTTTCCTGATAAACTGTTTGATGATATAATCTATACTTTAAAACGGCTGTACCGGTGACGATACAGCCGTTAAGCTTTTATATATGCATTTTACGTTAGGCGCCTTTTTTCCTTGTAAATACAAGACCGTCGATTACAACCGTGTCATCGCCCTGGAATGCAAAATCTATATTAACCGATGTTTCTTCCGGCGTATAATACTGCGCAACAATTTTTTCGCCGTTATCACTATAGCTGCACTCAAAGCTGATATAGTTTAAATCAAGATACATAAAACCGTCTTCGGTAAAAGTATATGTCATGTTTTCGTTTTCCCAAACGCCTATAAGCTTTTTGGTATATTTACGGTCTGCATCGGGCTTAAGAATAGTTTCCTTTTTACCGGATTCCAATGTCATGCTGTTGTTTGAGTCGTCAGTCAGCTTTAATGTTCTTCCGGTAAAGAAGTTGCCCGTTATATCATAAGTGAAGTCACCGTACATAAAGCTTGTTGTACTGTATACTATAGAAATATTGATTCTATGGTCGTTACTGTTAGAAGCCTGTTCATCGTTATCGCTGTCTGCATCGTCTAATATTTTATAATCGCCCTTTATGGTTATTGTGCCTATCGTCATTTCAACCACACCGTTTTCCTTGAAGTTGAGAACAGTGTGTACATCGTTCTGGTCTGTTGTCCAAACTCCTTTTACGTTTCTGTTGAAAAATAAAAAATAAGCGGAAACAAAGAGTACAGCTACAAGCATGATGCAAAATGCTGCTTTGATACCGGGCATTACAACAGGTTCACTGCCGGGCTTTGCCTTAAACTCTTTTTCAACCTCATTATCGGTCAAGGCCTCAATTTTCTCCTTTTCTTCCATAAACTCATCGGTAATTATCGGTTTTGTCGCCTGTTCATCAGAGCTTGCACTTTCTATATTCTCAGTTCCGATATCGACATTTATGTTATTTGAATTATTTTCGTAATTATCCATACATACCGTCCTTTCAAAAATTCATACAACTATTGTACATCATAAACCCAAAAGTATCAAGTCATTTTAGAAATATTTTACTTTTTATTCGCTTGTAATTTATTGCAGATGATTACAGAGGTACTAATCAGTTATTCAATGACTTAACGGAGTTGCGCTCTATTATTTTAGTTTCAAGCAAATAATGCGCTCCCGGCTCTTTACTCTTTATCTGCTCTATAAGAAGCTGTATGCTCATATCGGTGATTCTTATAGCAGGCTGTTCTATAGTAGTGAGGGAAGGCGTCATATATCGGCCGAGCTCTATTCCGTCAAAGCCCATAAGAGAAATATCATCGGGGATTTTAAGCCCGTATTCCGTTATGGCCTTGCTTGCGCCTATGGCCATTGTGTCGGACATAGCGAAAACTGCGGTGAAATCATGCGTTCTTGACAAGATACGTTTCATCGCCTCGTATCCCTCTCTATATGAAAAGCCACTGCTTTCAACCAAATCTTCATTTATTTTAAGACCGTGATTTTCAAAGCTGTTTAAACAGCCTTGATAACGAAGCCTGCTAAGATAAGATTGCTCCATATCGCCGCTTATTATGGCTATTTTAGTATGACCCTTGGTTATAAGGTAATCTATAGCCTTTTCTGCGCTTGAAAGGTCATTGACGCTGACGCTTGAAAGATTGTCAAATCTCAAATCGTGTGCGCTGGTAGTGGCAAGCACGCACGGTATTTTAATTTTTCCGAAATCCTTTGAGAACTGATTGATATTGCCGCCCAAAAAGATTATGCCTACAAGCTTGCGTTCCCTGCAAAGCTGATTTGCGGCGGATATTTCATCGTCGGTTTCGCTTATGTAGCATACATTTGCCGTATATCCGCGTTTATCCACGGCATTTTGTATATGTTCTATCATTATTGCGAAAAAGGTATTGAGATTGCCTTTTACAATTACACCGATATTATTGGTGCTTATTTGCTTGAGATTTTTTGCGTTACTGTTGGGAACAAAATTGTTTTCTTCGATAATTTGCAGAATTTTTTTGCGTGTTTTATAGCTTACATCAGAGTGATTGTTTATTGCTCTGGATGCAGTGCTAACGCT
>CADBRB010000195.1 GCA_902796955.1 uncultured Ruminococcus sp. | reverse complement strand
GTCCGATAGCATTCTCGCAAGCACAGTCAACATACTTTGGCGCAGACGGCTCATCGACTTTGTACCTTGATAAAGATATAGTCGCGGTAAACCAGTTCCATAACTACTTCTACGGTTATAATACCGAAACTGTTACCGCCGTCAAGGACAGCACCATTTACAGCGTTGAGCGTAATAATACAAAAACAAACACAGCCGGTATAGTTGTTACCAATATCGGCACAACAGCCGCATCCGGCGCAAAGACTAAAAATTTTGCAAACGGAAATTACACGGATGTTATCTCCGGCAAAAGCTATACTGTAAGCAACGGTACGATAAGTGGAACAATTCCGGCAAAATCGTTCATCATTCTTTACAGCAAAAATGTTGCCAATCATGCAGAGCCGAAGGCTACAATTTCTCAGGAGGGCGGACAGTTTGAGGATTCACTCGACTTGACACTCGGACTTGTTAATGCAAACAAGGGTACATACAGAATAGGCGACGGCGCTCCTGTTGAATTTACTAACGGCACAGAAATTACGATTGGTGAGAATGCGGCCGCCGGCGAATATGTTGCTATTACGATTTCTGCATCAAATGCGAATAAAACATCTGATGAAAAGACATATGTGTTTACAAAATGTGACCCTGTTCAGGAAAGCCCGGTTGTATACTTTATTTATACAGGTACGCAGAGCAGTTTGCCTTCATCCGTTAAATTTAACTTTGATGATATAATCAAGGCTATCGGCGGAACTAAAACTCAAACCGTAACTGCTCACACCGATATACCTGCAACTGTAGATTTAAATACAAGGGGATTTGACCTCGGTATAAACTATGTTCGCAGTAAGTATAAGAGCAACGAGATACATAGAGTATTCCAGTGCCCGATACCGTCAGGTTACGAACACGGCAAGGTAAGCTTTGAAGTAGGCACAAAAAGGATTCCTGCCCAGCGTATAGTAACTTTGAACAACGCACCGGCTACGGCAGACTTCAACCTTTACAACAAGCCTATGGTTTGCTTCGACTACAGAAAGGGCTACGGTCAGCCTGAAGAAGAAGATTACAACTTAGTTATAAAGAGCAGCTACTCAGCAAATATTTCGGCTACCAATGGCGGCAGTATAACAAATGAATATGTGTATGAGCCGTTCGATTCAAACACACCCGGTCAAACCATAAACTATAATACAAATCGCAAGCAGTTCCTGCTCGGCTCTATTATAAGAAGTACGGCATATGAAGGTGACAAGGATTTCTCAGGCTGGTACAATGCCGACACAGACAAGCTTATCACCACAGCAAGAAGCATTATTCTTCCTGTTTACCAGGATGTAAACATTGAAGCGAGATTTGGCTCAAGTTTTGCACCCGGCGACATAGACGGCGATAATATGTATACGCTTCTTGACGCATATATGATTTATTCATATATAAACGATTCGGAAAATTCAACACTTACATCCGAGCAGATAGCCGCTGTAGATGTCAACGGTGACGGCAATATTAACACGAATGACGTACAGGCTATGCTTAACGATTTATCGGAGGCAGATGAGATTCTGGATTCTGCAAAGCTCACCATAGTTGTTGATAAAGATACAGACGGCACTGTTTCAGGTGCGGTAAGCGGAAAATATGTTGCTAATACATCCATCACCGTTACGGGCACACCTAAAAAAGCTCATTACGGAGTGACATGGAAAATCGGCAACAATGAGGTTGGTAACAATTCAACATACACATTTATCATTACCGAAGACACAACCTTGACCGCTAAATTTACCGAATTGCCGAAGTATCATGTAACTATCAATGCAGGCGAACACGGTGATATAGATTCCGAGTATGACGATGATGTTTATGCGGACGATGGCGTTCATGTAGAAGCGACTGCTGATACGGGCTATCATTTCATAGGCTGGTATGATAACAATAACGAAGAATTCTTAGACGGACAAGACGAAACTCTTGATATTGACTATCTTACCGAAGACATTGACTTAACAGCACAGTTCTCAGATGAATATACAGTTACAGTTATTTCACCTGAGGAAGGCGGAATCATTGAGATAAATGCTCCCGCAAACCTTGAACTGGATGAGCCGACTAAGCTTAAAGCCGGTACGGAAGTAACCTTAGAGGCTGTAGCCGATAACGGTTATAACTTCGTAGGCTGGTATGACAGCAATGATGAAGAACTTGAAACAACCGAAGAGTATACCTTTGAGGTTGAAGAGGATATTGAAGTAACCGCTAAGTTTGAAACAGCAGGAAAGATAGTTTACTTCTATAATTCTCTCGGCTATACCACTCCATATTGCCATGTGTGGGAAACAGGCGGTGCAACGCTCAACGAGTGGGGTGCTGACTCTGCAAAAATGACCCTTGAAATAAGCAATTATAAGGGAACGGGTAAAGCTGTTTATGCCTTTATGCTTCCTGCAAACTCTCACTTTGATAACGTAATCTTCTATGATTATGACAAGACAAAGGGTGCATCAAACGCACAAACCTCTACATTGACTACATTCGGCGGCGACAAAACAGAAAAGAATAATATGTATGTTCCGTCGCAGAATAAGTGGATACCGTATGGCAGTGAAATACCTCCTATTGATAATTATGTATATTTCTCCACTAACTGGACTAATGTACATATTTACGCTTGGAGAAACTCACCGTATAAAGAAATGACCTCATGGGATAGCGCACCGAAAATGACGTATGTTGGCAAGAATGATATACAGCAATCCATATTTAAATATGAATTGCCGGAAGAATATGATATGATAATATTTAAGGATGAATCAAACAACCAGACCGTTAATATCCCGCGCTCAACCGAGCATAACGGATATTATGTTGCAGATTCTTCACCGTATTACGGTTACTACGATTTTGACCCAAGCTATATAGTTAGTCAGTAAATTGCATAAAAGCATCGCCCCGGCAGGCTTAAAAACCTGCCGGGGATTTTTACGCACAAAAAAACAGCGGCATTCGGTCTAATAAACTGAACGCCGCTGTCTTTACTGTTAAATTTTAAGGTTTATTTATAGCTTAGTTATAAGC